>CBJLVJ010000797.1:0-2163 GCA_966426465.1 uncultured bacterium
GCGAGGCTCGTGGCCGTCATCGTCGGCGCGGCGCTGGCAAGCGGCGTTGCCGTCGCCGAGGCCGATACCTGGCCGCCACCAAGCTGGGCCACGAATTTTCCGTCTCCGCCGAAATGCTCCACGCGATCGTTGAAGTGGTCGGTGACATAGACCGAGCCGTCGGAGGCCAGTGCGATCCCCGCTGGCCGCTGGAACTGACCGTCGCCGCTGCCGCGTCGCCCGAAGCTCAGCACCAGCGAGCCATCCGTGCCGAAGACCTGGACACGGTCGTTGCCAAAGTCGGCCACGTACACGCGTCCGCCATTGGCGGCCACGCCGAAAGGCGTGCGCAGTTCGCCGGCACCCGCGCCCGGGCTGCCCCAGGTGCTCAGCACCGTGCCGTCGGTCGCGAACCGCTGTACGCGGTTGTTGAGCTGGTCCACCACGAACACCGTGTCGGACGCGTCGACTGCGACCCCGAACGGCGCGTTGAACTGGCCTTGGCTGCTGCCCGATCCACCCCACTGCGCCAGAACCGTGCCGTCCGCGCCGAACTTGACCACGCGGTCCAACGCGTAGTCGCTGACGTACACGTCGCCTTCGCTGTCAACAGCAATGCCCGACGGGGCTGGCGTCGGCGGACTGTCAGCACCTTCGGCGCGCGCCGAGCCCGCCCAGACCAGGCACGCCAGCACGGCCACGAAAACGCTGCGGCGGACGACCTGGATCATCGACCGATGGCAATGGGCGTGGCCGCGGAACCCACGCGGGCCTGCCCGGCGGGTGTCGCCGCCAGGGGCAGACGCACCGTGAAGGTGCTACCGCGGTTCGTGCCTTCACTCTCAGCACGGATGGAGCCGCCGTGGGCCTGAACGACGTACTGGGCTATCGACAGACCCAGTCCGGTCCCACCATGCGCCCGCGAGCGGGCCTTGTCGGCACGGTAAAAACGCTCGAACACATGGGGCAGGTCCGTGGGAGAAATGCCGATCCCGGAGTCAGAAACGCTGAGAAGTGCCATGCCAGTCGAGTCGCCCGAATCACGAGCATTTCGAGAACGAGCGGACCTTGCCGGCTGTTGCACGCCTGGCGGCTGCGCGGCTCCGCACACGCGCACGTCAATACGACCGGTGCGTGGCGTGTAGCGGATCGCGTTCTCCACCAGATTCGCGACCAGCTGTTTCAAACGATCGCGGTCGCCGATGACCACACATGGGCCTTCGCCCATCAGTGACACTCGCCGCTCGCCCGCGGCCGGTCGAGCACGGTCCATCACCTCGGCAACCAGCTCGGCCAGGTCGACCAGCTCGCGTTGCATGCTCGGCGGCTCACCTGCGTCGGCGCGCGCGAGCAGGAGCAAATCGCCAACCAGCCGGCCCATCCGCGCGGCTTCTTCTTCGGCCTCCACGACAGCGTCGCGGCGCGCCGCCTCAGGCACGCCATCGCGCCGCAGCACCGCCAGATTGCCGCGGATGATCGTGATCGGGTTGCGCAGCTCGTGCGAGGTATCGGCGAGCAGGCGCCGCTGCGACTCCAGCATATGGTCGAGGCGCGCGATCATATCGTTGAACGTGGCGGCGAGAAAAAACAGCTCGTCGCCGTGCCCGAAGCGCGGCCGGGTAACGTGCAGGCGTCGGCGGTAGTCACCTGTCTCGGCGATGTGCCTGGCAGTCTCGGTGATGCGAAACACCGGGCTGATCGCCGCGCGTGTGAGCAGCCAGCCGATGACCACCGCCAGGAGCAAGGCCAGTAGCCCAGCCGAGAGCAACAGCCGCGACACGGCGGCCATCGTGTTTTCGAACGGGGACAGAGATTCCGCCACCTGCACCGCGCCCACCACCTCGCCCGTGCCAGTCAGGTGGATGGGCTCGGTCAGCAGGCGCACGCTGGCATCGCCCGAGGCGACCGGGACCGTCACGAAGATAGGCTGGTCCTCGCCGATCGCACGCAGACTGTCACGCGGCACGGGTAGCACGCCGCCGACCAGGTTCGGCGGGGCGGCCACCACAGCGCCGCGCTGGTTCAGCAGCTGGACGTAGATGCCCGGCTCGGCAAATTCCCCGAGTGTCGACTCCAGCTGGCCCGGCGCGACATCCTCGGGCTGCAACAGGTTGCCGATGCTCGGCCCGACTTCGCGGCGCAACTGGTCAGCGCGAAGCGTCAGACGCTCGTCCATGCTGCTCG
>CBJLVJ010000798.1:0-2162 GCA_966426465.1 uncultured bacterium
AGCCCCTTGCCGCCGAAATCGCCGCCGATGAAGCTCGCGTCGACCACGATCTGCGACTCAGGTAAGCCGAGCGCCGCGGCCAGTTGCTGGCGCATGGCCGCGGGCGACTTGTTGGTGTTGATGATGCGCACGCGTTCCTGCTCGTCGATCCACACGACACAGGCACGCGGCTCGAGGAAGCCCTGGAACTCACGCGCCGTGACAAACGTATGTTCGAAGACGTGGTCTGCGCGCGAGAAGACCTCTTCGAGCGTTGCGCCGGTTTCGGACTTGTCGATCATGGCGTAGCCGTGGATGTTCGGATGCGCCGTCTGCGGCCGCTTTGGCCCCAGATACGTATAGCTATCGACGTCCGGGTGGAGAATCGGCGCGTCGTCCGACAGGGCATTGTCGAGCGTGACCAGCGGCAGGTCGTCATAGTCGACCTCCACCAGTCGCGCAGCTTGCTCCGCTGCATCCTTTGTTTCCGCCGCCACGGCCGCCACACGATCGCCGACCATGCGCACGCGATCGCTGGCGAGCGCCGGCCAATCCAGGAGGCGTCGTCCGAGGCGAACGTTCGGGATATCCGCGCCGGTGAGTACAGCATGAACCCCGGGCACCTGCTTCGCCGCGGAGGTGTCGATCGACAGGATGCGGGCGTGCGGCCGCGGGCTACGCGTGTAGGCCAGCCACAACATGCCCGGCATCTGCACGTCGGCGGTGTAGCGCGCCGCGCCGGTCACTTTCAGCGGGCCTTCGACGCGATACTCCGGCTCGTCGAACAACTGCTGTGGATTTTGTTCCGCAATCATTGCTGAGCTCCAGCGGAGGCGTCACGAAGCTGGCGCAGTGTGCGCTCCGTCCATACGCGGGCCATGCGACGCTTGTATGCGGCGGAGCCGCGCGCGTCATCCGGCGGATCGACGATATCCAGTACCAGTGCCGCGGCTTCCGCAACGCGGGTATCCGTCGGCGTCTCACCCCGCAGCGCGTCCTCGACGTTGCGCGCACGCAGCGGTGTTCCGGCGGCTCCACCGAGCGCTACCCGAACGTCTTCGCAGCGACCCTCATCGTCGAGCCGCAGCCTCGCCGCCACGGAAACGGTGGCATAGTCGTCGTGCGTTCGCGGCAGGAACTTGGTGTACGCGGCGCGCGTGCCACTGGGCAGGGCTGGCAGGTGGATCGTGGTGAGCACTTCGCCTGGCCGCATGACAGTGGTGAGATAGTCGACAAAGAATGTATCGAGCGGTACTCGTCTCTCCGCGCCGCGGCTGGCGAGGGTGACCTCCCCATCCAGCGCGATCAGCATGGGTGGAGGATCTTGCGCCGGGTCGGCGTGCGCGAGGTTACCGCCCAGCGTGCCCTGATTCCGAATGCGGAACGTTGCCACATCACCGAACGCCGCGCTGAGGGCGGGACAGTAGCCCTGGATCTCAGGCGAGAGCTCCAGCTGACGATGTGTTGCGAGCGCTCCCACCTCCAGGCCAGCGTTGTTCGGGTGGATGCCGCGCAGCTCGGCGATGCGCCGCAGCGAGATCACGTGCGCGGGCTCCACCAGCCCGAGGTTCATCAGCAGCATCAGTGATGTGCCGCCGGCGATGAGATGCACGTCGTCGTCGCCGTAGCGCTCGAGCAAGGAAAAGGCTTCGTCGAGGCTGTCGGCATGGTGCAGCGAGTAGGGCTGCATCAACGCACGCCTACGGCCTGGCGCGCAACGGCTGGTGTGGCTGCCTCCGCCGCGGCAAGAATGCTTTCGACAATCTTGTAGTAGCCTGTGCATCGACACAGATTGCCCATCATCCAGCGCTTGACGTCGTCGGCTGTTGGATGGGGCTGCTCCTGCAGCAACGCCGTCGCCGCGATGACCTGGCCGGGCGTGCAGATGCCGCACTGGAAGCCGCCATGACGGATGAACGCATCTTGCAGCGCGGTCAGGTGCCGGTCATCGGGAGCGAGCCCTTCGATGGTGGTCACCCGCATACCGTCCACGAACGCGGCTGGTAGGAGACACGCGCTCATGAGCTGGCCATCGAGCAAGACGCTGCACGCGCCGCACACGCCGACGCTGCAGCCCTCTTTCGTGCCCGTCAGACCGAGGTCGTCCCGCAGGAGATCGATCAGCCGTGTGTTCGCGCGTACCCTCACCTCGCGCGGCTGGCCATTCAGCTCGAGCCGCACGA
>CBJLVJ010000799.1:0-2162 GCA_966426465.1 uncultured bacterium
CCCGACGCCGACCGCCGGTCCGAGGACCGCCAGTGGCACCAGACCCAGCGCGAGCGTGAGCAGCGCTTCGAGCAGTTCGACCGCAAGAGGAGCCCGCGCCACGACGCAACGTTCTAACCACGGCGCCCGTCTCCACCAGGTAGCGGACCTCGGAGCGCAGGGGCATCTGGTGCTGGTTGACTTGTGGGACCAGTGGCCGGGCCGACGGCTTCCACCGATGCCGAACCCGCGCAACCGGGCACCCACGACCACCAATGTATCGGTATGGCTCGAGGACTCGCCCGCATGGAGCGAGCTGCCACTGCCCGATCCGCTTTCGGTCGGAGCGGAACCGGTGCTCCAGGCACGGCCCCGAGCCAGCGGGCCACGGACCAGCGGCGGGCTGAGCCGGCTGGCGTCGGACGACGTCGCGGCAAACGACCCGGAGGAGTTTCCAGTCATGCAGATCGTCGATGTGGAGCCATGGCCTCTCAGCAAGGACCTGGAGATGTTGCCGATGCCATCGCAAGCGCTGCCTCCGGTTGCGAGCGAGCCTCGGTCGGACGAGCTTCTGATCTCGGCCGAGCCAGATGACGCCGGAGTTTCTCCGGTCGAGCTCAGCCTGGCAGTCATGCTGTCGGTGCTGGGCGGGTTGTTCGGGCTACGCCGGCGACGGTTGATCGGCGCGCTGCAGGAGACCGGCGGACTGATCATCGCACGACTGGTCACGCGCAGCAAGCGCGGTTTGCGTATCCGTCGAAGGGTAATAGACAGGACACCCACGTGGCGTAACCGGCGACTGGTGATGCGGAGGACGGACGCATGAGCCTTTTCAGCAGTGTCCTCGCGGCGGTAGCGCTCGGCATCGGCCTGGCTTCGCCGGCGGCTGCCCAGAGCCAGCCACCTCAGCTGGCGGCGGATCGCATCGACCTGGTGGGACTGAGCACCCGCCAACCCACCCCGGATAGTCCGCCGAACCAGGTCGAGTTCCACGCCACCATCAATTACCGCTTGCAGTCGAGCGACGCGGGGTTCGTCATCCCGTTTCTGTTCGAGAACAGCGCGGCGGACTCCACACAGCAAAGTACGAGTGGCATCGCGGTGCAACGTGGCAGCGGACAGATCGTGCTGGACATCGACTACGGGTTGAAGCCCGACGTGCGCACGCTGACACTGGTGGCCGGCCTGTTCAGGTCCGAATCCAAGATGCTCGCGTGGGTCTCGACCAATCCGATCGACATGACGCCGTGGCCCGGGCGGGTCGCGTTCGAAAAAGCCATGGCGGCCAGGCTCGACAACGATTTTGCCGCCGCTGACCAGCAGCTGTCGGCGGCGATTCAGGAAGCTCCCGACACCGGCAACTACTACTACTGGCGGGGCGACACGCGGGTGCGGCTGAACCAGTTCGACGCCGCCATCGCCGATTTCGATCGTTCGATCGAGCTGATGCCGCAGGATCGTGCCAGCCATGTCGGCCGAGGCGTGGCGGAGCTGTGGCGGGGCGACGCGCAGGCCGCCATCGGTGATCTCTCGGTGGCTATAGACGCCGACGCGACGCCCGATCGGGTGACCGCCTGGGCGCATCGTGCGCGCGGGCTGGCGCGCGCCGGCCTCGGTCAATCAGACCTGGCCATCGCCGACTACCGCGCCTACCTCGAGCTGTCTCCGGACGCGAGCGACCGTGGCGAGATTGAGACCTGGATCGCCGCATTGTCATAATCGAGCGCGGCGAAGTCACAACCGACCGCCGCGAGTCACAACCGATCGCGGCGAAGTCATCATCGATCGCGGCGAAGTCATGGCCGAGTTCGGCCAGGCTCGGCCGTGGCGGCGGCGTCGATGCTGAGTCTCAGGGCCAAGCTGACCTGCTCGTCGTCTCGCCCGGTCGAGCGGACCACCACAGCAGCGCAGTGCTTGCCAGCCCAGCGTCGGCGCATCGCATCGTCCGGCGGTCAGCACGTCGGCGAGCGCTTCCAGTGCGCCGCGCGTGACGTGCCTGGAGCTGGGCGCCAGTCGTGCCAGGTGCGCCACTGGCGGATGCCGCTGCAGTGAGCCGACGTGCTGACCGCCGGACGATGGCGCGAGGTATCAATCCGGGCGAGGTGTGCTCACTGCTGGTGCGGAGAAGGTGTCACCCTCAATCCTTCGGGACGGCTGTCACCGTGGCGCCTTCGAGCAGAGCT
>CBJLVJ010000800.1:0-2156 GCA_966426465.1 uncultured bacterium
AGGGCGAGTAGTCCTGGGGAGCAAGTCCGCAGACTTGCGACTACAGAGAAAAAAACTCGTTCCGGCCTCCTTAACGCGTTCCGGCCTCCTTAAGTCGTTCATGGAGTTATCAGAAAGAAAAACTGCGGCGCACAGCTATACTCCGATATTCCTTTCTGCCACTCATCACCACACGAGGGTGGCTGTTTGTAGCCAGAGAAAGGAGGAACGGTGCGAGACTACGAATTAATGGTCGTGCTCGACCCGAACCTTGACGAGGCGGCGATCGACGCCTTGAACACCCGTATCCAGACCATGTCGACGCAGCGCGGCGGCACCATTGAGAACGTAGACGTCTGGGGCCGACGACGTCTCGCCTATCCCATCGGCCGCTACCGCGACGGCGTCTACATTCTGTACCGCATGCAGCTGCCGCCCAATGCCGCGGCCGAGATCGAGCGGGCGCTGAAGCTGACTGAAAGCGTCATCCGCCACCTGCTGGTGCGCGCCGAGGGCCTCGCTCCCGCGGCAGCCGCGGCCGCCAGCAACGCCTAGTCGCTCACGGAGGCTGAGTTCACATGGCGGGTCTGTGCAAGGTCATCCTTGTCGGCAACCTGGGTCGTGACCCTGAGAAGCGGTACACCCAGGATGGCCGGCCGGTCACGCGCTTTAGCCTGGCTGCGACGACGCGGCGCCGCGAGCGCGACGGCGAATGGGCGGACCACACCGAGTGGTTCGGGGTAACCGTCTTCGGCCGTACGGCCGAGACCATCGCCGAACGAGTCGCCAAAGGCACCCGGGTGTACGTCGAAGGGCGGCTCGAGTCGCGCCAATACGAGACCTCGAATGGCGGCAAGGGCTTCGCCCTGGACGTGATCGCCAACGACGTGCTGGTACGCGATGCGCGCCAGCGCGAGGGCGATACTGGCCCGGGCGGCGAGTACGGCGAAGCAGCGGCGCCAGCGCGCGCAGCGCAGCAGCAACACCGCCCGCCGTCCGTCGACGACGCCGCTGACCTGGAAGACTTGCCCTTTTAAATAGGTTGCGTATACTCCGCCAACCTTTCTGCCCCCCGCCCTGCGCTGGGGGCTGCTCCCCATAGAAAGGAATCACTCTTGTGGTTATGACTGCCCCCGCTGCCGTTCCCGCCGGCGCTCGCCCTGCTCAGCGACGTCGCCCTGGTGAATTTGGCGCCGGTCGCAAATTCACGCCCCGCCGAAAGGTCTGCCAGTTCTGCGTCGACAAGATCAAAGAGGTCGATTACAAGGACCTGGGCCGGCTGCGGCGCTTCCTGTCCGAGCGAGGCAAGATCGAGCCGCGCCGCAAGACGGGCACCTGCGCGGCGCACCAGCGCTCGCTCAACGTCGCGCTCAAGCGCGCCCGACAGCTCGCGCTGCTGCCTTTCACCGCCGAACACATCCGCGTGACCGGCGTCCTGGTGCGTGAGCCAGGCGCGCCACCCTTCCGTGGCGGTCGAGGCCCGCGACCCGAAGTCGAGGTCCCTGAAACACCCGAAGCGCCCGAGCCGACGACGGACGGACAGGCGCCAGCCCCATCAACCGATAGCCCCGAGACAGTGGCGAGCTTGCCGAGCGTGGAAGGCGTTCGCGAGACGCCCGCTACTGGACCAACAGCACAGGAGGCCTGATCGGCCCCACATCACCCGGGATGAACATGCGCAACACCACACCCACATCGACACCTTCGACACCACGTCGCGTCCGATCCGCCCACGAAAGTAAGAGCGCGACCGTGCGCGCCGCGGCGGCGGCGCCCAGCCGACGCCAACAGTCCAGGTGGCAGCGGGAGCAGCAACAACAGCGCATGCTGCTCATCGCGGTGGGTGTGCTGGCCGTCCTGGTGCTGGCCATCTTTGGCGGCGGATTGATCTACGACAACGTGGTGCGCGCCAACGAGGTCGTCGCCCAGGTCGGGCCCGACAGCATCACCGCCACCCAGCTTCTCGACGAAGTGCGGCCCCAGGCGCGCTCGCTCGATGCCCAGGCCAAGCAGCTCGGTGCCGCTTCGAACATCACCAGCTACGTCGATCAGCAAAAGCGAGGCATGCCTGATCAGGTCCTCAACGACCTGGTCGATCAGCACGTGTTGAAGCAGGAAGCCGACAGGCGGGGTATTTCGGTGTCCAGCGCCGAGGTCGACGACAAGGAGCGTCAGGC
>CBJLVJ010000801.1:0-2156 GCA_966426465.1 uncultured bacterium
GGCCGACCGCGGCACCGCTTGTCGCGGGAGACTCGAGTCCGAAGCTGCCATCTCAAGATTCTGCATTTTGATCGTGCTACGACGCATTGTGGCTGGGTGCGTGCGTCAGCGACCCTACGCTGCACCTAGCGCACAGCGCGACTAGCTCTGCGCTCACTATGAGGCGCGTATTCAGACAGATTCCACCGACGACGAGCGGGGAACTGAAGTTTGGCGAGTACGAGTCGGACGCGGTCGCTGTTGCCGGCCAGCTTCAGTTGCGCACGTTCGACGCGCTGGATCCTCAGGCGATAACCGGAGATCAAACACGCAGGTGGGTGTCTCGCCGCGGGAGCGAGCGACGAGCGGCCGCATACGTCTTGGTTATCCGCAGCCCAGCACACAAAACACCCCTGGCAGACCATCCGCTAGGCTTGCCAGGGGTGTCTTGGAGTTTGAAGGACCTCGTCAGTGTGACATCCAAACCCGTGCCACGCCAGGCCCTTTCGGCTGAGCCGATGTGGGACCTTAGTCGGTTGGCGGCGCTCTTCGTGCCCGATGTCGGCCATGCCTACCGCGTGCGGGAGATCAGTGTTTGTGTGTCGCGGCGCGCCCGCGGTAAACCGCCGACCAGGCGCGCATCCCGTGTATCTGACCTTTGAGGGCCTCCGCTAGTGCAGGACCATCGCCGACAAGTTGAACGAGGCCGCCGGCCCGTGGAGACGATGTCGGCTGGAGTTGGAGTGGAACAAAACCGTGGCCGGCTGTCACCGGTTTTCGGTCGGCTTCGAGCGGCTCGGTGAGCTGCCGCATCGCTCGCCGTTGTAGTGGGCGCGGTCGGTAGTGAGACGCACCGGCGTTTGGCCCGCCAGGCCGTGGGCCGTCCGCGGCTCGAGCAGGCGCGCTCTCGACCTGCTGTCGTGCCGTCATTGACGGCCAGTCTCACCAGCACGCGCACCAACGCCGTGCCAGTGGGCGTTCGCACAGCCGTGCCAGACGCCTTGGTCGCGAGGCTTGCGTATCGGCTTCACTTCGTCAATACGTTGCTGGGCGCAGCTCAGGCCGACGCGCTGGTGACGGAGTCGCTGCCCGTGAGCACCGATGATCGTCTGGCCGCCTACGAGCAGCAGGTCGCCACAGCCTGGGTGGCTGACAGTCCGACCAGGCGCCTCCGAGCGACCGCGTCGCCGCGGCGATGGCACCACGCTGGGCCTGCCGCTACAGTGGGCAGCATGAGGGAGCGGGGCTCGTCGGCCGCTACTACTACAGCGACGTGCCGTTTATCGCACTGTGGGCGACCAGGTACGTGTCGGTCAGCCGACCGTTCGCCGCCTTCCTCACCGACTGCGCGGCCGGCACGCTGCCGCACGTGGCCTACGTCGATCCCCGCTTCCTTGGCGAGGGCCGCGGGACGTCTGGTGACGACCACCCGCACGCGGACGTCCGTAACGGCCAAGCCTTCCTCAATCAGGTTCATGCGGCGGTGACGGGTGGCCCGGCCTGGCCGAGCACGGTGCTGGTGATGGTCTACGACGAGTGGGGCGGCTTCTTCGAGCACGTCCGGCCGCCCACGGCCCCGATCCCTCCCGCCGACCAGGCGGCCGGCAACGGCGACGGACTGCGCGGCTTCCTCGTGCCCTGTGTGTTGGTGGCGCCCTGGGCCCAGCGCGGCGTGGTGTCCCACGTGGTCTACGACCATACATCGGTACTCAGGGCCATCGAGTGGCGCTGGGGGCTGGCCCCGCTCACGGTCCGCGACGCGACTGCCAACAACCTGTTCGAGGTCCTCGACTTCGGTCATCCCCGGCGCGACGCCCCGGTCTTTGCGGTCCCGCCCGGGCCCTTCGGGGCCCCCTGCCAGGTCGGTGGCCTGGCAGCGGAGGAGTGGTTCGCGCTGCGGGCAGTGGCTCAGAACCACGCCTGGCCAATCGCATCCTGATGCTATCTGGAGCGGGTGCCGCACGGCGTGTTGGCGGCGGCATGAGTTGACCAGCGTTTCGCTGGATTGGGTGGCGATGGTCCGGCGGGACTTTGGTGTCGATGTGGAGGAACGCTGCGAGACCTGCGCTGTGCGAGTTGGCACTTGTGCGTTACCGGCCGATCAGGCGGCGGCGACGTGCGGGCAGCCTCGTGTTCGCCTGCGCGTGGAGAAGTTTCAGAGAGCGTTGTCAACCTGG
>CBJLVJ010000802.1:0-2150 GCA_966426465.1 uncultured bacterium
CCTGGCGGCGGTGGTGCTCGTGGTGGTCAGTGGCCTGGCCATCGGTGGCGTTCTGCCCGAGCGGCTCAACCCGCTGCGACAGACCGGCGGCTTCCGGCTGGACCTGTGGCTGTCGTCGCTCGAGATGCTGCGCGACCACCCGCTGCTGGGCATCGGCCTCGACAACTTCGCCTACCTGTACCAGCAGGTCTACCTGCGTCCGGGCGCGGCCGCCGAGCCGAACCTGTCGCACCCGCACAACTGGCTGCTGCAGTTCTGGCTCGACCTCGGCCTGCTAGGCCTGATCGCCTTCGGCTGGCTGCTGTTTCGCTTCGCCCGCCAGGTGTGGGGCAATCTCCCGCTCCCGCGGGCAACCGGCCGGGCTGAGCGTGCGTCATCGATGGGCGCGGGTGCCTTATCGGCGGGCGCGGGTGCCTCATCCGCAGGCGCGGATGCCTCTTCGACGAGCGAGGGTGCCTCATCCGCCGGCGAGGGTGCGCCATCGGCGCGGAGCTGGCTGGTCGCGGGCGCGGTCGGCGCGATGGCCGACCTGCTCGTCCATGGTGCGCTCGACAACAGCTATTTCCTGGTCGATCTGGCCTTCGTCTTCTGGCTCACGCTTGCGCTGGTCGAGCCGCCGCCAACCTCTGTGAGGGGAGTGTCTCAAGGGGGGGCCCCTCCGGGGAATAACATCCTCTCCAAGTGAGAGCACTGGTCACCGGCGGTGCGGGCTTCATCGGCTCGCACCTGTGTCGTCGGCTGCTCGCCGACGGCTGGTCAGTCACCTGTCTGGACAACTTCGCCTCGGGTATGCGCCGCAACGTGGCCGGGCTGCAGGAGCATCCCAGCTTTCGCCTCGTCGAATGCGATGTCTCCGAGGCGCCCTTGCCCGACCACCTCGGCGCGGAGCGCTATTTCCACCTGGCGAGCCCGGCGAGTCCCAATCCGCACACGCCGCGCAGCTACATGGCCCTGCCGCTCGAGACGGCGCTGGTCAACTCGGTCGGGCTGCGCCACGTGCTCGAGCTGGCCCGGCGCACGGGCGGCCGGGCGCTGTTCGCCTCGACGTCGGAGGTCTATGGCGACCCGCTGCAACACCCGCAGACCGAGGAGTACTGGGGCAACGTGTCCTCGACAGGGCCGCGTAGCTGCTACGACGAGGCCAAGCGCTTCGGCGAAGCGCTGTGCATGATCTACGTTCGAACCTTCGGCGTGGACGCGCGCCTGATTCGCATCTTCAACACCTACGGCCCGAACATGGATCCGCAAGACGGGCGGATGCTGCCCAACTTCATCACCCAGGCGCTGGCCAACGAGCCGCTCACCATCTACGGCGACGGGCAGTACACCCGCTCACTCTGTTACGTTCAGGACCTGGTCGAGGGACTGCTCGCGGTGATGGAGTCGGACCGCGCCGACGCGACCGGGCGCGTGTACAACGTCGGCAATCCGGAGGAGCACACCATCCTGGACTACGCCAGACTGGTGCTGGAGCTGATCCCAACCAGCACCTCGACGATCGTGAATATGCCGCCCGTACCGGACGATCCCAGCCGCCGACGACCGGATATCACGCGCATTCGCTCCGAGCTGGGCTGGGCGCCGCGCGTGCCGCTGCGCGACGGGCTCGCCAGCACCATCGACTACTTCCGCGAGGTCACCGCCGCACCGTGATCAGCGCGGTCTCATACGCGACAAGTTCGGCAGACAAGCCGATCTTCCGCCCAAGTCGCAGTCGGCCTGGATAAGTCTCTCATGACAGCCTGGCCCAGGACCGCGGCCACTGAGACCCCGTGGGATTCCGAGCCTTTCGAGCACGGTCCCAGGCGGCCGCTCAGAATCAGCCTGTGGGCCGTGGCCATTGTCGTTCTCGGCTTCGCGGTTGCGATTCCCGAGCAACTACAGGACGCGGCCCTGGAGATTGCCGCCGGCGCCGCGCTGATCGGTGCATTGATCCAGCCGCTCGTGGTGGTTCCCCTGCTGCTGCTGGCGGTGCCCTTTGGCGGCCTGACGCGCGGGTCGAGCGGAGACCCCTCCAGCGACCTGTCGTTCGGCGCGGCCGAGCTCCTGGTGGCGCTCCTGACGCTCACCTGGCTGGCGCGTGGCGTGGGCCGCCGCGAGATCACCGTGCGGGTTGGCGGCGTCGCGCTCGCTGCCCTGGCCATGGTCGC
>CBJLVJ010000803.1:0-2148 GCA_966426465.1 uncultured bacterium
CGCCGAGACCACCCTGGCCCTGGATCGGTCGATCAAGGTGCCACGCTACGCCGCGGCGGGCGTGCCGGAGGCGTGGTTGGTGGACCTCGAGCGCGATCTCCTCCTCGTCTTCGATGGACCTTCTGCCGAGGGCTACACCAGCTCGCGCGTCGTTCGCCGTGGCGAGGCTGTCACTCCACGCGCGTTTCCAGACCTCCGCCTCAGCTTCGGCGAGCTTGTCGGCCCAGCTGATCTGGCGTTCTGAACGTTCACTCCGGAAGCCGAGGCTCGAGCCAACTGATCGGGTGCTCTGAAGGTTTACTCCGGAAGCCGCGGGCTCGAGGTGTGCGTCCCTGAACGGTCGATCCTCAGCCGATACGCGTGAACGCTTGTGAGCAGGCGTTGAACGAACGGTTGACGTCTCGGTCGGCGGAGCCGCCGACCAAATTTCTCGGTTCGTGCGGACTGGTAGTCGAAAGGTCCGCTCAGCGCCGCGGGTAGCCAGCCACCAGGTCGGTCAGCGGGCCGCCAGCCGGGCCTGCCGTGCGGCGCGGACGTCCGCGTAGAGCGCCAGGTGATCGTCGGCGATGCGCTGCCAGCTGTAGCGGAGTACCGACTCCCGCGCATGCGCGGAGAGGTGCTTCCAGAGCCGCTCGTCCGAAAGCACCTGTCGCAGGCGATCCGCGAAGAGGTCCGCGTGGCGCCAGGCGACGAGCAGTCCGTTCTCGCCGTCGCGCACGATCGACGAGAGGCCGCCCACCCGGGTGGCCACCACCGGCGTTCCGCAGGCGAGTGACTCCACCGCCACCAGCCCGAACGACTCGTAGCTGGACGGCATCACCGTCACATCCGCGGCGGAGTAGTACAGCGGTAGCTGCTCATGAGCGACCGCGCCGACAAAGCGCGAGCGATCCGCCACCCCAAGCTTCGCAGCAAGGTGTTGCACGCGACCGATCTCGCGTGACTCCTGACCGATGCCACGTTGACCGCCGACCACCACCAGCTGCGCGTCGAGGTCGCCAAGGCGCGCGAAGGCGCGCAACAACACTTCGAGTCCCTTGAGCCGCTGGATGCGCCCCACAAACAGCGCCACCTTGCCTCGGTCGGGCAGCCCGAGCGCCTGCCGCGCGGCCGCGCGTGGTGTTGGCCTGAAGCGGTCCAGGTCGGTACCACCCGGGATGACCTCGATTGGCGCGAGCGCACCATAGTGCCGAATCATCTGAGCTCGGTCGACCGCGGTCAGCGCCACGATGCGGTCCGAGCCAGCCATCGTGCGTCGCTCGATTTCGTACCGCACCGCCTGCTCGCGTTCGGCGGCTGTTTCGGCCACGCTGTTCTTCAGCTGCGCGAGCGTGTGAAAGGTGCCGACCAGGGGCACGCCCCAGCGGTCGGCGAAGAGCAGGCCCAGACGCCCCGACAACCAGTAATGACTGTGAATCACGTCATAGCTCGATCCGGTGAGCGCCCGAAACCGCTGAATCGCGCAGGCGAAGTCGGGCAGGTAGTCGAGCACGTCGTACTTGTCGAGATGGCGGTGCGGGCCAGCGTCGACATGCACCACGCGCGCGCCGGGTGCGTACTCCACCACGTCCGCGACGTCTGCCGACTGACGACGCGTGAAGATGTCGAGGAAAACGCCCCGCGCCGCCAGCGCACGTCCCAGCTCGCGAACGTAGACGTTCATGCCGCCCGTCTCCCAGCCGCCCAATGGCGCCAGGGGGCACGTATGTGCACTCAGAACGGCAACTCTCAAAGACATGCCACTTGGCGTTAACTCGATCGGGTTGTGCGCGATTCCCTGGCCTGTGCCGCGACCTGCAAGAACCGGGCTAGCGGAGCGGGCGAAGCGGCAAAACTCAGATGCACATACGAGGCCAGGATCGAGCCCACGCAATACCCCTCGAGGACCCCTTCCGGCACCAGACGGTATGCGGCAACCGCTGTCTGCGGCGGGTCGGCCGTTGACCAGTGGAATTCGTGGCCACGCATCCGCTCGCCGCGATCCAGCAACGGGGTCGATCGAAGCGCTTCCACCTCGCGGTAGCCAATCGTCAGCCGATCCTGAGTCATGCGCGACACGAGCGGAAGTAGTCCGAAGCCGGCCAGGCGCTCCCCCTCGAGGGTAACCAGCGCCTGCCCGAGCGCCATGAGCCCGCCGCACTCGGCGTA
>CBJLVJ010000804.1:0-2142 GCA_966426465.1 uncultured bacterium
CTCGCCGAGTGGATGCGCTGGGCCAGGTCGCCCTGGCCAACCGCTCCAAGCGCGCACGCCAGCCGTTGCAGGGGGGCCAGCAGTCGGGTGCCGTACCAGATCATCAGGCCGACGGCCAGGGTCAGCAGCGGGATGGCGATAACCAGCGTACGCCGCAGCAGCTCGACCCCGGGCGCGAAGATCGCCCTGTGGGGTACCACGCTGGCGACCACCCAGCCGTCGTCGAACACCGGCTGATAGACCACCTCGAAGCTGTCGGTGCCGTCGCCGTAGGTGGCCGTGCCCGAGCTGCCCGACAGCATCTGCGGCACCAGCGCACGGAACTCATCTGAGCCCCACGCCGCCGCGTGTGGGAACGCGTGCTGGTCGAGAGCGCCGAGCGGGCCCTCGTCAGCCGGCCGCGGGCGGTCGACCAGCTGCGGGTGCACCAGCACGTGCCCGTCACGGCTCATCAGGAACGAGTAGCCACCGTCGGATGTCGGCGTTTGTAGCTTGGCGGCGAACCAGTCGAGTGGGATCTCGAAGTGCAGCACACCGGCGTGTCGCCCGTCGGCGAGCACGATGGGTGTGGCGTGCGCCACGGCCCAGTCGTTCGAGTCGCCCGACAGGTAGGGCTCGCTCGAGCGATACACCTGACCATCGGGCAACGCCAGCGCCGGGGCAAAGAACGGAGTGTCGGTCTCGTTCGGTGAGAGCTGATCTTCACTGGCGATGGTGCCGCCGACGCCGCGGACGCTTTCGGCGCCGGATGCGTCGATCAGGCAGATCTCGTCGATGTCGAAGAGCTTCTGCAGGTACAGCACCTGCCGTTCGATGACCTTGCGCGCGGCCTCGCGCTCGGGGCTGCCGGGCTCCGCGCCGTAGTAGGCGTCGAAGGCGGGGTCCTGGCGAGCGAGCAACAGCGCCTGGGCGGCGCGTTCGGTCAGACCATTGATGTCGTCGGCGACCGCTTGATTGCGGCGCAGCAGCTCGGCGTGTGCTTGCTGGACGAACAGCCCGTTGGCGGTTGACAGCATCAACGCGCCGAGGGCCAGCGCCATGCTGGCCATGCCGAGCAGCACCAGCAAGCCGAGTTTGACGCGCAGCGAGCGGCGGGCGAGCTCCCAGGGAGTCGCCCGCCGGACACGAATGATGCGCGGGGTCATTCGAGCCGTACTCGTTGTGCGTTGGTGCGTGCTGCGCCCGCGCCGGCCACGACTGGACCACTGCTGGACCGGCTGCACGTGTCGGCGCGCAATGTAGCCCGGCCGATGCCTTCGCACGTCGGGGGAACCCCGTATGTTCGGCTCGCCCGCCTCGGCCAACGACTTGCATTGATTGAGCTCCTAGCGCTAGGAGCAAACCGCGTTCACGGTGAATTGAGCGAACGTGCGGCCTTGAAGTTAGCGCCCGCAGAGGGACTCGAACCCCCGGCCTTCGCTTTAGAAGAGCGCTGCTCTATCCGCTGAGCTATGCGGGCGTGCCTCAGCAACTCTACCAATCGATGCGGCGGTCTCTCCAGCGCCTGTCACTGGCGCGAACATCCGCCAGGGTCCCGATACTCCGAAGCGTCTCGCGTGCCTTGACCTGACCGTTTCTCGCGTTCGAAAAGCGCAGATTGATGTAGCTCGTGTTGAGCTCGCTGGCCAACAGATACGCAAAGGTTCTCGGCGACGGACAGTAAACCGCAAGTGCATCGATGGACTCTGGTTCGAACGGCCGCTTGTGGGTGCCGTTGCGATCCGCCCACGAGGTTCCCAGATGGCAACGCACGTGAGCTGCATCTAGCGAGGTTCGGTATCGCACCTGAACCCGCCGCATCGGCGGCCGAAAGAGCGGCTATCGCATCCCAGCCACGGAGATCGAGCGTCTTCTCTTACCGGATGACGAGCCGTCCCCGGGCCAAAACTCTGAAGGCGAGACTTCCTAATCGCCGCCGCGCAGCCGGACGGGGACGCGGGACAGTTCAGGCTGGGCCGCGGGTGCGGGGCGCGCAGCCCCGCTTCAAACAAACGGCCGCGCCCGCAGGCGCGCAGCGACAGGCGTTTGCGTCTTGCGCGTTTGGATCGCCCAAGCACGTGCATCGCCGCATCCGGCCGCGCCGCCACAAGCGCGAGTTGGTCTAAATCGAAGGCCGGGGGTTCGAGTCCCTCGGCGGGCGCT
>CBJLVJ010000805.1:0-2139 GCA_966426465.1 uncultured bacterium
CCTCGAGGGTAACCAGCGCCTGCCCGAGCGCCATGAGCCCGCCGCACTCGGCGTAGAGCGGTGCGCCGCTGCGCACGAGCCTCTCGAGCGACTGACGCATGCCGTCGTTCTTCGCTATCTGCTGCGCATAGAGCTCTGGAAAGCCACCACCCAGATAGACCGCGTCCAGGTTCGACGGCAGGGACGTGTCGTCGAGTGCCGAAAACGGGACAACCTCGGCGCCGAGGTCGCCCAGGACGTCGAACGTGTCGGCGTAATAGAAGCCGAAGGCGCGATCGCGAGCAACGCCGACACGTACTGGGGGCGCAACGTCGACCGCTGACCCGTCTCTGGCTAGCGGCTGGCCAGGTGGTCCATCTCTGTTGAGCGGCTGGCCAGGTGGTGCGGCCGACTCGGCGATGGCACGAATGGCCTCAAGGTCGAAGCGCTCAATGACCAGGTCGGTGAGGCGCTCGAGCGTGGACGGGCTGAGGCCGTCTTCGCTTGCTGGTACCAGGCCCAGGTGCCGCTCGGGGACGGCCAGTCGCGGATCGTGCGGCAGAGAACCAAGGGTTGGCAGGCCGGTCGCGTCGCGGATCGCAGAAGCCGTCGAAGCGGCGTGCGCGTCCCCGCCGACACGATTCAGGATGACACCAGCCAGTTTCACGCCTGGCTGCATGTGCTGGCAGCCCAGGACCAAGGCGGCGGCGGTGGTGCTCATCGCGAACACGTCCAGGCCAAGCAGGCCGGGCGTGTCGAGCGCGCGCGCCACGGCGGCGGTGCTGCCCTCCTGCGTGCTGCCGATACCGTCGAAGAGCCCCATCACGCCTTCGATGACGGCCAGGTCGGCGCCGCGCGTGCCGCGCTGCAGGACGCCGAGCAGCGCCGATTCAGGTAACAGCCACGCGTCCAGGTTGCGCGACGGCCGCCCCGCGGCGAGAGCGTGCAGCGTTGGATCGATGTAGTCGGGCCCAGCCTTGAACGGTGCGACCCGACAACCCACCCGCCGCAGGGCCGAAAGCAAGCCAACGGTAACGGTCGTTTTGCCGACCGACGAGTGCGTGCCGGCGAGTAGCACGCGCGGCGCCGTGCTCACCCTCGCTGCGCTCACACGCACCACAGCTTAGCGTGCGCCAGACTGAGCAGCTCGCTCATCGCGTACCAGCCGTACCACGCACACAGCATGTGCTTCGATGCCGAGCCTGGCTCAAGCAGTGATTTTGCTGACCAGTTTGCGGATTCGGCCAGTTGCGGCGTGCCCGTCATCGTGCCCGCAATGCTGCGTGCCCGCTTCACGCCTTGACAACAACTGGGCCGAGGTGTCGGTCAGGTAGGGTCCAGTTCGGGCGTTGCGTCGGCGCGTCGCCCGGTCGGGCGAGTTGTACGCCGTACCCGCTCCGGAGTAATCGGCGAACGTTCGAGCAGGCAGCGCGGCGGCCTGCTCCACGCAGCTCCGAGCATGACCCGCCGCGGCTTGCTCGGGCGCGGCTGTTGACTCCTTCCTATCTGGTGCGCGGGCGGTCAGGCGGCTTTCTTCTCCGCCTTTCTGCACTTGGTACAGCGCAACTCTTTGCTCGT
Organism: uncultured bacterium; assembly: GCA_966426465.1. Taxonomy (GTDB): domain Bacteria; phylum Chloroflexota; class UBA6077; order UBA6077; family CF-72; genus CF-72. The sequence goes on from CBJLVJ010000805.1 coordinate 1,558, forward strand.
CAGTTTCTTATGGAAGGTCTGGCCACAATTGATGCAAATCTCGCGGCCTTTATCTTTTCTGCCCATGTGTTGAATTGTGGCGAGCCGAGGCTCCACTTGGCAAAAGTGGTTTTCGCCCGGCGTGCCAGCCCGGCCATCGCCCGGCGTGCGAACCCGGCCAACGCCGGCGCGAACGACCGCGCTGGCCGAGCGCGGCAGGGCGATCGCCGTGCCGCCCGGCAAGATGGCGTCCCGGCGCGCGCCCGGCTGATCGGCCGCCGCCCCGGCGCGCGCCTGGCCGATCGGCCGCCGCCTTGCCGCGGCCGACACACCCTGCAGCTTTGGCTGGCCTGCCCCAACGATGGATCAGCGCGGAGCTGTTTGCGCGAGTGCCGGGCGAGTTCCTGGCCAAAACGAAGCTGGGCCCGCGAGCCATGAGCACCAGCCCGGCCGCGGCGTGAGGCTGTCCGCCCCCGCATGACGGCCACGTGACGCCCACCTCCTCGCGTGACGCCCACGTGACGCTTGTAGCTGGCCGCGTGACGCATTTTGCTGGCCGCGTGACGCTCCACGTGACGCCCTACGTGACGCCTCGTGCCTAGC
>CBJLVJ010000806.1:0-2123 GCA_966426465.1 uncultured bacterium
CGCCTGGCAGGCTGTTTCGACGTGCAGGCTGGTCGGGTTGGTCACCAGGACGATATCCGGCCGTTCCGCCTCGAGCGCCCGCGCCAGGTCTGTGTACTCGCGCACCGCCACGCCGAGCGGCTCCGGCTGGGCCATGCCCACCTGCCGACACACCGCCAGCGGCCCGAGTCCAAGCGCCGCCCAGTTACGCGCGTGCCGCCTGCCGATCGAGCCGAGGCCGACGATCAGCCCGTGCACGCCAGACCTCTTCAGGCCCGCGCCATGCGGCGGGAGTACAGCAGCTCGGCCAGTGCCAGGTCGAGCGGCGTATCGATGTCGATCGAGTCCTCGGGCTGAACCACGAGCCCGGCTACGCGCGGGCCAATGACCACGCCCTGCTCGAGGATCATGTCGCGGCGCGTCACGTCTACGACACCGTTCTGCCAGTACACGTCCTCCAGCTGGGCGCGCGGCACGTCCGGGCCGCGGGCCAGTCGAAAGGCGGTCTTGAGGAACGGCTCGATGCGTCCGTCGGGTCGGCGCAACCACATCTTGTGCGGGTGCTGCCGCGCCAGACAGACCGCCTTGACCGAGTCGGCGCCCGTCTCGAGCAGCAGCCGGATCGCGCCGTCGACATGGCTGGGCGTGCGCAGCGGCGAGGTCGGCCGCAGGTTCACGACCAGGTCGGGTTGCCAGGCCTGGTGGTGCATGAGCCAGTCGAGCGCGTGCTTGAAGACGCCCCAGTCCTCGGAATGGTCCTGCGCGAGCTCGCTCGGGCGTAAGAAGGGCACCTCGGCGCCAGCCGCGCGAGCCACCTCGGCAATCTCGACGTCGTCGGTGGAGCACAGCACGCGCGTGACGAGGCTGGCCGCGAGGGCGGTTTCGACGGCATGCGCGACGAGGGGTCGACCGGCGAGCAGCTGCAGGTTCTTGCGCGGGATGCCCTTGGAGCCGCCGCGGGCGGGCACCAGCGCCAGGACACGCGGGGCAGCGCTGCTCACGCTGCCCGAGGATACTTTGCGACGCAGCGTCGCGCACCTTGCCCTGCACGTGACGCCTTTTGCTCTCGACGTGACGCTTTTTGCCCGCCACGTGACGCTCCACGTGACGCGCTACGTGACGCCCCACCCCGCATCCTGGTCGTGTAACCCACGCACCTTTCCAACCACAGAGTAGGATCGCCTCGACGCGATGAGGTGGCGGCGGCGCGCGGTGCTCGGCGTGCTCGGGCTGTGGGGCGCGGTCAGCCTGGCCCGCCTGAGTCGTCTGGTCGAGCCCGCCGAGGCGCCACCCGGCCAGGTCGAGCTCGCGCCAGCGCTCGATTTTCTCCGCGCGACCATCCCTAGCGCGGCTGGCTACCTGTTCGTCGAGCCAGGCGAGTTCGGCTCGGACACGGGCGTCGGCCAGCGCCTGCGCTACGAGCTGTACCCGCGCACCTACGACGACGTGCGGCTGTCGGTTGACGAGCCGAGCGTGCGCGAGCTCATGCGACGTGAGGGGCTGAGCTACATCGTGGTGGCCGATGCCAGCCAGTACCCGCCCACGTCGTACCTGCGCCAGCCGCGCGAGTGGCTCGAGCGCATCGAGCTCGACGCCACGCGCTACGTCCTGCGCGTCGTGGCCTGAGCGCGTGGATCTGCTGGGCGTCGGCGCGCTTGGCCTGGTCGCGCTCGAGTGGCTGGCGCTGGGCTGGCTGAGCGGGCTGGCCTGGCCTGCTCAGCAGCCGACGCCCGCCAGCTGGGCGCTGCGGCTACTGGTCGGGGCTGTGCTGGTTGGCCTCGCCCAGCTTGCCCTGGCGCTGCTGGGCCTGAGCTTCGCCAGCCCGATCGTCGTGCTGGCCATGGCAGGGGTGGTAGCGGCCGTCGTGCGCCTGGTCGGCGCGCCGCGGTCGTGCGCGGTCTCGGACAAACAGGTGCCCTTCACCGGCCGCGAACGCGTCGGCTGGTTGGTGCTCGGCGGCGTGCTGGCGGCAGCCACGCTACGCTCGCTGCTGGTGCCCGAGGCCGGCTGGGACGCCTTCTCGCACTGGGGTCTGCGTGCGCAGGCCTACGCGCTGGCCGGCGGCGTGGTGGACGCCCACTCCGAGCACGAGTACTACCCGCCGCTGGTGCCGCTGCTCGAGGCCTGGCTGTACCTGCACCGCG
>CBJLVJ010000807.1:0-2109 GCA_966426465.1 uncultured bacterium
GATACTTACGCCCGACTGGCCGAGCGCGTCCAGCGCGAGTCGGTGCGCGTGGCCCGCTTCCAGGGTGTTGGTGGAGCGAGCGCGGCGGTGATGGCCATGCTCGGGTACTTTGGCGCCTACCTCTACCTGATCGCTCGAGTGCTGGCCGGCGAGCTGTCAATTGGTGATTTGACCGTCTACGCTGGCGCGTTCGTGCAGAGCCAGTTCCAGCTGCAATACGTCGCCATCGGTCTGGCTGGCATGCTCGAGAACCACCTGTTCCTGCGTGACCTGTTCGAGCTGCTCGATCTCGACACCGCCACTACCGAGCGGCTGCAAGCACCAGTCGCTCTGCCCACGCTGTCGACCAACGGGCACGTCGCCACAACCGGCATCGTGTTCGACTCGGTGTCCTTCCGGTATCCGGGCGACGGCCCTGAAGTGCTCAAGAACGTCTCGCTGACCATTCCACGTGGCAAGGTGGTGGCGCTCGTCGGTGAGAACGGCGCCGGCAAGAGCACGCTCATCAAGCTGCTGTGTGGTCTGTACAGGCCACTGTCGGGCTGCATCCGCCTTGACGGGCGGGATATCCAGGTGCTGGAGCCCGAGGAGCTTCGGGCGCAGCTCGCGATCGTGTTTCAGGACTTCGTGCACTACCACCTGACAGCACGTGAGAACGTGGGCTTTGGCGACATTGAAGCGCTCGAGGATACGTCTCGCATTCGCGGCGCCGCGCAGCGGGCCAGCATCGACAGCACAATCGCCGCGCTGCCGCACGGCTACGAGACGCAGCTGGGCAAGGCGTTCGAGGGAGGCTACGAGCTGTCCGGGGGCGAGTGGCAGCGGCTCGCTCTGGCACGCGCCTACATGCGTGATGCGCCCATTCTGATCCTGGATGAGCCGACGGCCATTCTCGATCCTCGTGCTGAGCGGCGTGTCTTCGAAGAGGTGCGCAACCTGCTTGCTGGACGCACCGCGATCATCATCTCCCACCGTTTTTCCACCGTCCGTCTGGCGGATCACATCTACGTCCTGAACGAGGGCGTGGTGGCCGAGCATGGTTCGCATCAAGAGCTGGTCTCGCGCGGTGGTCAGTACGCGGAGCTGTACGAGCTGCAAGCGGCCGCGTACCGCTAAATCGCACACTGAAAAGGAAGCACCCGATGTTCCCTGCCTTCTGTCACACCCTGTCCGGCAGCTATGCACCGATGGTCGTTGAGCGTTCGAGCAGCGGCGAGCGGCTCTTTGACATCTACACGCTGCTGCTCAAGAACCGCATCATCTTCGTCGGAACGGCCATCGAGGCGGCCGTCGCGAATACGGTCGTGGCCCAGCTGCTCTACCTGCAGCAGGACGATGCCGAGGCCGACATCATGATGTACGTCAACAGCCCGGGAGGCGCGGTGGATGCTGGACTCGCCATCTACGACGCCATGCAGTTGATACGCCCCGATGTGGCGACCACGTGCATCGGCGTGGCCGCCAGCATGGGCGCCGTCCTGCTGGCCGGAGGCGCCAGGGGCAAGCGGTGCGCCCTGCCAAATTCGCGCATTCTGATCCATCAGGCTTCGGCGCAGGTCAATGGCGACGCTGCCGATATCGAGGTGCAGGCACGTGAGATATTGCGTCTGAATGCGCGGCTCAAGGAGCTGCTCGCGCAGGACACCGGCCAGTCCGTGGATCGGATCTCGACGGACATCAATCGTGACTTCTGGATGAGCGCTTCGCAAGCCATGGCATACGGGCTGATCGACTCCATCGTTGGCGAAACCGCGGGTAGCGCCGCGGCCGAGCGAGCCGACAACGCCGCGCTGGCGGCTATCCTGGTGGACGGTCGTGCCGGCCGATCGCTTCAGTACGCCGAGCGGCTTTGACCGGGGGTTGGCTCGGCGACTGCGCCCACAACCTCGTGGCCGCCGGGGAGGCTCGCCGCAATGGCGAGCAGGCTGTCTTCGCCGAGCCAGCCGGTTACGAGCCAGCAGGCGCCTGGGTCGGCGGGGCGGATGACCACGGCCGAGCCGTCCTGCTCGCGGCCGATCCACACGCCCGAGCCCTGGCCGAGCTCGACCCGCCGAAGCACCGGCGCGTGCGCCCACCGCCAGTGATAGACGTAGGCTCCGCTCGCGGAGA
>CBJLVJ010000808.1:0-2107 GCA_966426465.1 uncultured bacterium
GGTGAGTGTGATGAACATGATCACACCCAGTACAGCGCCAGACAAGCGCTCTCACGATCTGCAGGCGGAGGACGACATTCCCCCCGCGTTTCGTCGCGCGTTTCAGCCCACGTCTCTCGAGCGAACCGCACGCCTCCTGCGAGTTGTCCAACACGCATTGATCGGCTGGTTCGACCGCCAGCGTCAGATGCCGTGGATGCCTCGTGCGACCGATCCTGTCGCCGAGCTCAAGCACGTGTGGCTCGGCGAGTACGGCGTCGTGCCAGTCGCATTCGAGCACCGCTCGTCGCGCCGCCGCAGCTACGAGTAGCGAGGCGCTACAGTGGCGCCGTGCCCGTCCGACGCGGCCGACGAGCACAGCGACGGCCCAGGTGGAACCGAGACGCAGGATGGGCCGGACTCGGGCGACACGGGCGACTGATGCTGGCGAACGCGGGTAGGGATGGAGCAATGGTCTCCACTCGTTTCTCCGAAGATGAAGGATCCTTCATCTTCCTCTCATACCTTTCTCAGGCGCGCGACGGATGCTGAAAGACAGCACACAGTCGCCAATGGGAGAGTGTCATGAGCGTCATCTACGAACAATCGTCCGTCCAGCAGCAGCCGACAGTGGCCGAACCGGTGTCTGCACCACCACCGCCCCCGCCTCCGATTCAGCGCCGGCGGTCGCATCGCCCCGGGTTCATTGCCGCCGGTGTTGCCGCAGCGGTGCTGGTCGCCGCCGTCGCCACCGTTCCACCCGACGCGCCTGGCCACGCCTGGTTGACCGGCCTGCCCGGGGCCGCCGCACCCGTCGCGGCCGCCCAGTCCCAGCCGGACCAGCAAACCTCCGCCATTCAGCAGGTCATCCAGCGCGCCAATAGCGAGCAGGTCCAGGCCATTGCTTCGAACAACCCGTCGCTGATGAGCAACACCGCGACGGCCGCCCACTATCGTCAGCTGGTGCAGATCGACCAGCAGCTGCAAGCCCAGGGCGTGACCTCGATCCAGCTGACAAACCTGTCATGGGGTCCGATCGCGGTCAATGGTTCAACCGCGACGGCCACCAGCTACGAAACGTGGGTCACGACGTTCAGCGATGGCACGACCATGCAGTCGACCGACACCAACGTCTACACGCTGGTCCAGCAGAACGGCGGCTGGCTGATCCAGGACGATCAGCAACCGAGCTCGTCGTCTGCCTCCGGCCAGCCGTCGAGCAGCCAGCCTTCGCCCTCGACGCCTGGACAATCAACCGCTCCGACGGCGCCCCAGCCCGCGCCGGTGCCTGGCGGTACCACCTCTCAGAACACCTCGCGCAACTGGGCGGGCTACGCGGCCACCGGCTCGCAGAGCTATACCGCGGTGAGCGGCACGTGGACGGTGCCGCAGCTGTCGCAGACGGGCACCGCCGGCGTGGGCGCCACGTGGGTGGGCATCGGCGGCGTCAACGGCCGCGACCTCATCCAGGCCGGCACCCAGGACGTCGCCGCTGGCAACGGACAGTCGCAGTACCAGGCCTGGATCGAGCTGCTGCCGCAGGCCTCGCAGCAGGTACCGCTGGCTGTCGCGCCTGGTGACTCGGTGAGCGTGTCGATCGCCGAGACGGCGCCAAATAGTGGCCTCTGGCAGATTGCCTTCAAGAACAACACCTCCGGCCAGAGCTACCAGACGACGGTGCGCTACACCTCGAGCCAGTCGTCGGCGGAGTGGATCGAGGAAGCGCCAGCCAGTCGCGGTGGGATTCTGCCGCTCGACAACTTCGGTACCATCCCCTTCAGCGGGGCGAGCGCGGTGGCCAACGGCCAGACTGTGGACCTGGCGCAGGCTGGCGCTCAGCCGATCACGATGACGAACGCTGGCGGCCAGGCGCTCGCGGTTCCGTCGTCCGTCGGCAGCGGCGGCTCGAGCTTCAGCGTCGCTCGCACCCAGACACCGGCGAGCCAGCCCGCACCCCGCGGCGGGCGGCCTGGGTTGACAGGTAACTGAGTGCGTATCCTGGTCGTCGAAGACGAACACAAGCTGGCTGGCGTGCTCAAGCGTGGCCTGGAGGAGCATGGCTATGCCGTCGACGTGGCGTATGACGGCGAGGACGGTCTCGCTATGGCGCTGGCCGCGCCGTACGACG
>CBJLVJ010000809.1:0-2102 GCA_966426465.1 uncultured bacterium
CTTGCCCGATCCGGTGGTGCCGACCAGCGTCGCGTGACGCTCGAGCTCGGCCAGACCGAGCCAGAAGGGCTGGTACGGAATCAGCGCTGCTGCCGGCAGGGGTGCGGAAACGACACGACCCAGATCCAGGCCCGGGCCAGCGCGCGGTGGTGTGAGCACGGGCGGCGGCGCAGGCCGTCGCCAGAGTCCGGGCCACCTCATGCTTCGAACCGGTCCGGCCGTTTGCGGATGACGACGCCGGGCGGAAAGGGCTCGATCTCGAGGGGAATGTCCCGAGCAAAGCCGTGCTGCTCGTTGATCTGGCGCAGGCGACGGACGATGCGCGGCTGATCGACGTACCAGCGCACGCGGTCGAGCCGATACTCAGTCGCAAACCAGCGACTGATGCGCGTGTAGCGCTGCTCGTACTTATCGCTGTGCTCGAGCTCGATGGCTACCCGCTCGCCGCGTCCGAGCAGCAATCCGTCGGGTCGATGACGATTGTCGCCTGGCAGGTGCGGGCGTGGTGGACTGACGGCGTCGAGCACTCGCCGGAGCTCGCGCTCCGTTGCCCACTCCAGGTCGGGGTTGTGGCTGAGCAGGTAATCCGCCAGGTCGACCACGGCGACGTCGTGGGCAAGGTGCCGCTCGTTGGTGGTGAGTCGATCGACCTCGACACCGCACAGGTGCTTGCCGAGGCTGGTGGGCGAGTAGACGTGTGCCCCGTCGAGCGTGTCGCGCCACTTCAGAATGACGCGACCGTCCCGCAGGATCGGGATGCGTATCGCGGCGAGCGACGGATCGCCGTAGCGCCGCGCGATCTGGTCGGCGGCCAGCACCCCGAAGCGGACCAGATCGCACAGCACGACCAGGTCTTGTGGGTCCAGCTCGCCACGAGTGAGCAAGTGAGGCATGTGGGTCTCTCCGGAGGCAGGCGAGAAGGGAGCCTCTCGGGTGTGGAGCTCCCTTCTCGTCGAAATAGGCGATGGTCCGGAGGTTCAGCGCGCTCGCGTGGCCGGCTTCTCCTGAGCAGAGAGGCTGCGGAGCAGAGCGTTCTGGACTCGGTCGTTGGCCCGGGCGGCGGCACTGTTGCGGCTGTCACGCCGCGCGCCGCGCATCCTGCCGAGCTTGAATCGGCGGTCCGGTTGGCAGGTTGGGCGATGCTGGCTGTGGCCGTACGCGCCGCAGGCGCGACACGCGGCGGTGGGTGGTGTGAGGTCGCGGGCTGCCATGGATTCCTCCATCCGGCGCACGTGCCGGACGCGCCGAGAGCGGAGGACCTCGGGATGAGGCACTCCGCTCTCGGAAGGCGAGGTGTCGTAGACTGCCCCACTGGCCGCGGCGACCGGGGTTTGCGAACACCGTGCTGGTCGCCGATGAGCCTGTGGTCGAGGCCAGCTGAGCGCGATAGCAACGCGTTGAGCTGGTCTCGCGTTTTTTGGCGCGATCTCGCGCGCGGATTCAGTCGGTTGTGATGAGCACTGGATTCCTCCTTTCGGGGGGAGCTGGTGACGGTTGGCGGGCAGCAAAAAGAGGGCGCTGGCGGGATGTGCGCGTTTTCACGCGACGCATCTGCCTGGCGCCCTCTCTTGCAGCCGCCCCAAACCGAATGTGGGTTGGGAGTTGTTCAGTTGTGGCTCAGCTCAGGTCTGGCTCGATAGTTCGATGCTCCTTTCGAATGAGAGATCAGGCGTTGGCGGCTCGAGGTCCTGGCGGCCGAGCCGAGCCGGTTCCTGTGCCGCCTTCGTGGAGAGCATGCTCGAGGACCCGCGCCCACGCAGTGGCCGCAGGTCGCATCCAGAGAAAGGCGCGGAGGGCGGAACATCCCTCGTCGGACATTGACGCTGCCGACTGCGCTTCCATAACGCGCTCACCCTAACCCGTCAGGCGTCACTCACTGCGTCACGTCGCCAGAGCACAGCGTCATGTGCGCATCACAATCGGCGTCACGCGGGTGTTCGGGCGGCTGGCGTTGGCAGGGGTACACTGGCTGGCGAGCGACCATGGCACTGACCGTCTCAGATCCGTCCGCAGGCACCACGACCGGCCGCGCCGGTGCGCGGACGCATGCGCCGGCGCGCACCGGCGCCGAAGCCATCTTCCAGCTCCTGGTGGCCAGCGGA
>CBJLVJ010000810.1:0-2092 GCA_966426465.1 uncultured bacterium
TCGACTCTGCCGCGATCATGACGTGCTTTGCGCCGGTCACGCCCAGCATCATCGCGAGCGCGTCCGAGCTCAAGGTCATCGAGCGCTACGGCGTCGGCGTGGACAACATCGCCGTCGACGCGGCCACCGCTCGAGGCATCCCCGTCACATACGTGCCGGACTACTGCGTGGCCGAAGTGGCCGAGCACGCGCTTGGCCTGCTGATGTCGCTCGCGCGCGGCATCGTGCGCTACAACCGCTCCGTCAAAGAGCGCAGGTGGGACCTCGGCGTTGCCGCGCCGCTGCGGCGCATCGAGGGCCAGACGCTAGGCCTGATTGGCGCCGGCAGAATTGGCCGGCGGCTCGCCGATAAGGCGGTTGGCCTGGGCATGCGCGTACTCGTCTATGACGCCAATCCGGCCGCGGTCCAGGCGGCCGAGGCGGGCGGTCTTATCGGGGCGGAGCTGCACCGTGTGCTGTCGGAGGCGGACTTCGTGAGCCTGCATCTGCCCCTCACCGATGAGACGCGGGGGTTCATGGGCGAGACGATGCTCCGACACATGAAGCCAACCGCGTTCTTGATCAATACCGCGCGTGGCGGACTGGTCGATACCGATGCTCTGGCGCGTGCTCTCCGTGAAGGGTGGATTGCCGGTGCCGGGCTGGATGTCCTGCCGCGGGAGCCGCCGGTAGCCGACAGTCCGCTCCTGGATCTCGACAACATCGTGCTCACTCCGCACGTCGCCTTCTACTCCGAGGAATCGCTTCTGGCCCTCCGCCAGCGTACTGCCCGGGCCGTCGTGGACGTGCTGGCCGGACGCGCGCCGGAGCACCTGTGGAATCGCGACGCGCTCGGCAATCGGACGGTCCCGCGTGGCAGTCCTTCGGCGTGATCGGGTCGCCGCGTACCTGCGGCACGTCGGCATCCTGCCACCTGAGTGCGCGGCACGCGTCGAGCGTCTGTCGGGCGGAGTTTCCAGCGCGGTGTTCCTGGTGGAGTGCGGTACCACATCGGTCGTGGTGAAACAGGCCCTGCCAAAGCTGCAGGTCAACGACGAGTGGTTGTCGCGCGTGGAGCGTTCGGCCACCGAAGCCCGTGCCGCCGCGGTCCTCCACCGTCTGCTGCCGGCCGGCAGCGTGCTGCCTCCACTCCACGTTGACGAGCGCCGCTCACTGTTCGTGATGCCAAGCGCGCCGCGCGGCGCCGAGACCTGGAAAGCAAAGCTGATGCGGGGTGAGCTATCTGCTGAGACCGCGCGCCGCGTCGGCGAGCTGCTTGGCATCCTGCATCGCCGCAGTCGCGACGAGCCGGGGCTCGCGCACGCGTTCGCGGATCGTCAGGACTTCCTGGACCTGCGCGTCGATCCCTACCTGGTGGTTACGGCGCAACGTCGCCCGTACCTGGCGAACGCGATCCACCGCCACACCAAGCGCATGCTGTCGGTCACCAGGTGCCTGGTGCATGGCGACTACAGCCCGAAGAACCTGCTCGTCGCGCCGGACCAGCCCTGCGCGGTGGTGCTGCTCGATCACGAGGTCAGTCATTGGGGCGATCCGTCGTTTGACTGCGCGTTCTGTCTGACCCACCTGCACCTGAAGGCGTGCACCTTTCCAGCCCGTGCAACGGACTTTCTCCAGCTGGCGCACATCTTCTGGACGAGCTATGCCGCGGCCGCGGGCGCCGAGGATGCGCGCGCCCCCGAACGCGACACAGTGGGGCTGCTCGGCTGCATCCTGGCGGCGCGCGTCGATGGCAAGTCTCCCGCCGAGTACCTGACGACGGAGACCCTGCGTGACCGAGTCCGCACCCTCGCCAGCACCATCTTGCTCGACGACCTGACCAGCCTGGACGAGATCCGCCGGGCCACACAGGCGCTCGTCGGACGCGCGGCGCTGCCGGCGTGAGCGACACCCGCATTGCCAGCGTCCACGCTCGCGAAATTCTCGATTCGCGCGGCCGGCCGACCGTCGAGTGCGACGTGCTCCTGGCCGACGGCACACTCGGCCGCGCCAGCGTACCAAGTGGCGCATCGACCGGCGCCCACGAAGCGCTCGAGCTTCGCGACGGCGACGCGTGGCGCTTCCACCGCCGCTTCGCCACCTTCGTCGAAGG
>CBJLVJ010000811.1:0-2092 GCA_966426465.1 uncultured bacterium
CATGTGCGTCCCGTCGTAGGGAGGGCTGCTGGTCTCGGGCACCGCGGGAGGGCCGAACTCGTCCAGCCCGAGGGAATCCCATGCCGCACGGATGGGGTGGTAAAACCCGTCGCGGTCGTGCGCGATCCCGTAGTAGCGCTCAGCGGGCGTCACGTGCGTCGCGACCCACGACGGGGCCTCCGTGTGAATGCTGTCGGTCACCGAGGAGAACAGCACGACGCGGGCAACGAGCCGGATCTTCGCGATCATCGCGGCGTTCCCGCCTCCCTGGGAGTGGCCACTGACGGCGATCTGCGACCATTTCGGCTGGTCCTGCAGGAGGAACCTATCCCACCTTTCGTCGGGATACTGCAGCGTGAGGTAGTGCAGCAGCTTGGTGAGTCGGTTGTCGATGCTGTTGGCCACGGTGACGGGAACCACGCCGTTACGATCAATCCCGTCGATAATCTCCAAACGAGAGTCTCGATAGCAGGCGCTGGGATCACGCGTGCCGGGGCAGACCTTCGCGAGACCCCCGGCCGTGACGTACATGAGGCCGATCACGTGGTAGCCGAGCCGGGCCGCCTCTTGCTGCACAAGCTGGAACGTCGAAGGGTTCTGACCCGTGCCGGGCAGGAATAGAAAGAGCTTGTGGTTTGAGCGCGCCGTCGTGTCGAGCCAGACATAATGATTGTCGAGTGCCTGATCGATGGCGGGGTCGGTCAACGCAGGCGACACGATGTGTTCGATGAGCGGTGCCGAAGATTGCTCGATGTGTCGGTCGAACGCCGGCGTGACCGGCCCGACCGGTGGCTTGTCGAGATTGCAGGCCAGAGCCAGTGTCGAGAACACCGCTACTACGACTCGTCTGCCAGGTATCGGTCTCATTGGTCCCCCTTGACTAGTGATTGCCGCCCACCGACGCGCGGACTACCTTCTGTCGGCGGAGCCAGTCTAGGTGAGACGCGTCACGCGCTTGTGATGCGACCGTCACGCCGGCCGTAACGGCCGCGCCATCCTCCTGGGACTCTGGACTGCCCCGCGCGTCCGCAGGGGCGTCGCATGATCGAGCTCCGCATGCTCGGCAGGTTGAGCCTCACCGACACCGACGGGCGTGAAGTGCGTGGCCTGCTCGCACAGCCCCGGCGCCTCGCGCTGCTCGCCTACCTGGCCGCCGCCTCACCGCAGCGCTTCCACCGCCGCGACACGCTGCTGGCGCTGTTTTGGCCGGAGCTCGATTTGGAGCATGCCCGCGCTGCCCTGCGCCAGGCGCTGCACGTGGTCCGCGATGCGTTGGGCGGAGACGTCGTCGCGAGCCGGGGCGACGAGGAGATCGGCCTGGACTTCGCTCAGGTATCGAGCGACGTCGGCGCCTTCGAGCGCGCACTCCGCGATGAGCAGTTGGAGGAGGCGCTCGACCTGTATCGGGGTCCACTGCTGGAAGGGTTTTTCATCTCGGACGCGCCCGAGTTCGAGCGCTGGCTGGAAATGGAGCGCGCCCGCCTGCAGCAGTCGGCCGCCATTGCTGCTCGAGCGCTGGCGGAGCGCGCTGAGTCCGTCGCCGATCTCTCCAGAGCGGTGCGTTGGACTCGACGGTCAATTGAGCTCGCGCCGAGCGACGAAGGACTGGTGCGCCTCCTGATAACCCTGCTCGACCGCCAGGGAGATCGGGCTGGCGCGCTGGAAGCCTACGAGGTGTTCGCGCGGCGGATCGCCGCGGAGTACGACGCCGAGCCTGCCGCCGAGACGAAGGCAGTACGAGCCGCAGTGCAGGCCCGCGTCCAAGCGGCACCTGCCGCCGCGGTCCCCGCAGTGGATTCCCCGCCGCGTCTGGCGCCCGCTGCTTCGAAACGCCGGCTGGGGAAGCTCGCGATAGGTGTAGGGTTCTCGGCAGCAGCGGCTCTGGCGCTGCTGGTGGGGTTTGGCATCGCCGGCCAGCGGGGGCGAATGCGTTCCCGGACCCCTCCCACGCGCAACGCCGAGGCGTACGATTTGTATCTGCGCGCCAACATGCTCGTCAACCAGCGTCAGAATCGGGAGAACGATTCGATCGCGAGCACTCTATTCGAGAAGATCGTCGCCCTGGACCCCAGCTTCGCGGCCGCGCAGGCCG
>CBJLVJ010000812.1:0-2068 GCA_966426465.1 uncultured bacterium
CGTCCACGACGCAGAACAGCACCGTTGCCGGCACCTGCTGCCAGGCGGTCATGGCATCGTTGAACTGCGGCGAGACCGAGACCAGCGGGTCTGGCGCCAGCTCGGGCGCGCAGCTCGCACACGTGGTCGGGCCGGCGGGGGCGGGCGGCTGAGCCGGCGGAGTACCGATCGTCTGGGCCTCGAGCGGCGGTGCAAGCGCCAGAACGAGCGCGCCGAAGACCAGGGCGGCGCACAGCGCGCGCAGCCCCTTCGGTCGTCCGTGTCTCTGGATGTGCTGACAGGTAGTGATGCCTGAAGCATCGGCACCTGTCCGCGGTTCCTGAGTCTGTCAGTACGCTCAGCCGGCCGCGGCTTCGGCGGGACGGGGCAGAACATCGTGATCGACGTGGCGCTCGCCTTTGGACTCGCTGATCAGGTTGATCGCCACGCGCGCGCCGTCGCCGGCGGTGATGATCGTGTGCACGCTGACCCCGGCAATGGTGCCGGCCGCCCACACGCCCGGGACGCTTGTGCGTCCGTCGCGATCGACCTCGACGATCTCGCGGATGCGCGGCTCGGTGCCAGGTTTGGTCGCGACACCTGCCTGCCTGGCCAGCTCGGCGTTGGCGCCAAGCGTCAGGATCACCTGCCGCGCCTCGAACGTCTGGCCATCTTCGGCGCGCAGCTCGAAGCCGTCGTCGCTGGCCTTGCGCAGCTCGACGACTTTGCCTTCGACCACTTCCGCGCCAGCCCGCGCCGCCTGGAGCTTGCCATTATCGACCAGATCCGGTCCTCTGACGCCCTCGGGAAAGCCGAGATGGTTGTTGACCAGCGCCCGCCGCGTCATGCCCGCGTCGGCATCGATCAAGACGGTCTGCAAACCGGCCCGCGCCGTAAAGGTTGCCGCGCTAGCCCCCGCCGGGCCACCGCCCACGATCGCGACGTCGTACATCGAGAACCTCCTGACCTGAATGCCTGATAGCTATGCGTCAACGCGTACAACACGCCCGCAGCGCGCTCGCTTCCCGCGAGGGCCGTGAACCCGCCGATCTTCGACTCGTGTGAAGATCAGCAATCAACCGGGCTGAGCAGCTCGTGGAGCGCGCGGCGGGTCCATACGCGGGCCATCTCGCGCTTGTAGGCGGCGGAGCCGCGCAGATCGTCGAGCGGGTCGACCTCGTCGCGGACCAGGGCGGCGGCCTCGTCGATGGCGGACGGCGTCAGGCGCTGGCCGCGCAGCGCGGTCTCGACCTGGCGGGCGCGCACGGGGGTGGTCGCCGCCGCGCCGAGGGCCAGCCTGACCTCTTCGCAGGTCGAATCCGGGCCCATACGCAGCGCCGCCGCTACCGACACCGTGGCATAGTCATCCTGCGTCCGAGGCAGAAACTTCTTGTAGGTCACCCGCGTACCGCCTGGCAGTGGCGGTAGCTCGACCGCGACCAGCACCTCACCGGGCTGCAGGGCTGTCTCGAAATAGTCGACGAAGAATTCGTCCAGTGCCACGCGCCGCTGCCCCGCACGACTGGCGATCACCGCCTGTCCGCCGAGGGCGATCAGCATCGGCGGTGGGTCCTGGGCCGGATCGGCGTGCGCCAGGTTGCCGCCAAGCGTGCCCTGGTTACGAATGCGGATGGTGGCCACACGACCGAAGGCGTCGGCCAGCGCCGGGCAATACGCCACGACGTCCGCTGAGCGTTCGACCTGGCGGTGCGTGGCCAGCGCGCCGATCTCGAGTCCACCGTCGTCAAGCCGACGAATGCCGCGCAGGTCGGCGATCTTGCTGAGGCCCACCACGTGGCCGGGCTGCAGCAGGCCTTGCTGGAGCAGCAGCACGAGCGCCGTCCCGCCCGCCATCAGGTGCGCATCGTCGCCGTAGCGTTCGAGCAGGTTGAACACCTCCTCGAGCGACCCCGGCGCGTGGTAGTCGAACGACTTCACCTGACGACGACGAAGGCGACGGCCACGCCCCTCACGCGAGCACCGTGGGGACGCTCCGAAGTTCAGGCTGGGTCCCCTCTGGGGAACGCACGTTCAAACCAGGGTATGATGTTCCGACCGTGCCGAGCGAGCAGAGCGCCGTCTTCGCGCC
>CBJLVJ010000813.1:0-2057 GCA_966426465.1 uncultured bacterium
CGCGATGAGGGCGCCTATTACCTGTGCTCGTACTTCAGCCTGGCGCTGCTGGTCGCCTGGGCCACAAGTCGTTTGTCGCGAGCGGCCGCGCTCGAGATGGTTGGCGTCTCGGCGGTCGCCCTGCTGACTGGTTCGTTCCTGGTCCAGGCTGCCCCGCAGCTGGATTTTTCCAGACGGCCAGTCAGCTCGCCGCACGTGGCGGTCGTGCTGGCGCTCACCGATCCTGGCGAACGGATCGACGTCGTTCCGTACGACCCATACGTCTACCTGGCCTCCGGGCGCCTGCCGGCGAGTCGATTTCCCTTCTATTTTCCATGGCAGGCGATCGAGCCGCGCACGCGCGACCAGATGCTGGACGACCTGCGCGCCGAGCAGCCGCCGGTGGTGATCTTCCGTGGTGACGAGCTGGTGAACGGTCAATGGCTGCCGCGTGAGTACGCTGAAGATCTGTACGACTTCTTGCTCGCCAGGCAGTACACCCCGCTGGACCCGACGCTACCGGTGCTCCGTGACGTGCTCGTGCGGCAGGATCGCCTGGCGCGCGCCCGCGAGCAGCTGCAAGGCAACAACCCGCGACGCTAACCACTGGAGCCCGGCCGAGCCGACGATCAGCAGGACGGCGTCCAGGCTCAGCCGATGCCGCAGCAGGTTGCCCACGTTGCCCTCGACAGCCGCCAGGATCAACCAGTTGGCGATGCCAAAGACGATCAGGCAGGTCAGGAACAAGCGAGGGCGGGGCGCTGCTACCCAGGCAAACGGACTCGCCGCCAGCAGGACGTACCACACGCTCATCTCAGCGCTGGCCGCCAGCTCGGGCTTGCTCTGCGCCTGCCATGGTGCTGGGGCCAGGAGGGCGTAGCCCAGCGGATCGATCACGTCGTTGAGCAGCGAGAACGGGGCGGCGTCGCTGGCTGCCTCGGCTGCGGGCAGCTGCGAGCCCGTCGGCGACAGCACGTCGATTTCGGGTCGAAGCTGCGAGCGCGCGCTGGCGGCCTCCTGCGCGCGACGATGGCGGATCTGCAGCGCGGCGTCCTCGACGAGCGTGGTGAGCGGCCGGTCGCTCGAGCGAGCGCGCAGGAGAGCGCCTCCACCTGCGAGCAGGCCAAGCACGGCGATGGCCAGCACGGCGCTCTGCCATGGGCGGAGCCGCACGTGCGAGCGTGCCAGGAAAACAATCGCCAGCAGGCCGACCAGAATCGCCGCGGTAGACGCGCGCAAGTCGAGCAGGATGAAGACGATCCCGAGTTGCACGACGAGGGCATCGACGATGCGCGGGTTGCGGCGCTCCGCACCGGTCAGGAACTGGAGGACCCAGAGTCCCACCAGGCACGTGAACAGCACCAGCGTCTCCTTCAAGGCGGCGACGCTCCATACCACCAGACTCGGCAGCACGGCCGCGCCGATCCCGGCGATGACCGCCGCGGGCATGCGGACGCTCTTGCGCGCAATCTCGAAGATGAGCACAGCGCACAGCCCCGCCAGGCCAATGTTGACCAGCTTGGGCAGCAGCGGGCTGTAGCCGAAGACCGAGTACATCGCCATCAGCAGGTACGTGTAAATGCTGCTGAGCAGGTACTGGTGTCCGGCGAAGATGGCGACGCTACCGTCACCACGCGCCAGGCGGACCAACCACTCGCCGACCAGGTCGTTGGTGTAGTCGTCCTGAAACAGCGCGCCGCTGCCGTTGCCAGCTTTGGCGATGTAGTGCGTCGGCAGGGCGATCGCGACGCGCAGTCCGAAGGCGCCCAGAAACAGACCTCGGGCGAAGCTCCGCTGGCAGCCGCCTGCCAGCCGGCCGGCCAGCCACAGGCCACCCTCCTGCACCAGCAGCGCGCCGACGAGCGCCGGCCAGCCTTCGAGAAGCAGTGCGCCCAGCGGCGCGATCAGGCGAGCGAGCCGGCCCCAATTCCGGCCGCGCAGCCGCTCGACGATCACCATCGCCGATACTAACAGCCAGTCTCGCCAAACCCGGCCGACGCCGCCCCGGCGAGTGGAGTAAGAAGCGGCTTCTCGGCGGACCATCTACACTCGCCTCGTGCAAATTGTGGATCGCTGGC
>CBJLVJ010000814.1:0-2041 GCA_966426465.1 uncultured bacterium
GGAAGAGCGTCGTCAACAGCAGCAAGCTCGGGAATACCGAAAACTGCAGCGCGTCCCGCGCGTAGACCGCCACCATGAGCATGACCAGGCCGAGGCTCAGGTTGGTGATGATCAGCAGGTCGAGCAGCCACTCGGGGAGGGGCACGATCATCATGCCGACGACGGCACACACCGCCGCGGCGAGCATCATGTCGGAGTAGCGATTGAGCCGCGCCCAGATCGACTCGCCGCCGTTCACGCTGGCTGTCGCGATTGCCATGGGCAGCAGTCTGCGGCCAGGCAGCCCGGTCTCAGTAGAGAAGCCACGCCCGACGTGGGTGGCCAGAAGTACTGAGAGCGAACCTCGATTTTGTAACGCTACTTTGCGCCAGGCGCGGCGGAATGATACCTTCGGTCTCGTAAGGCCAGCCGCCCACGGCCCCGGGGGCTGCACCCGACCTAGCAAGGAGTTCACCATGGTCGTAGCGTCGGTACCCTGGGTTCGCAGGGCGCCGGCCCCGCACAGACGGGTGCGGCGGCAGTGGCATCGCCTCTATTACGTGCTCGCCGCGTTCGATCTGTTCACTGTCCTGGTTGGGCTGGCCATCAATCACCAGATACGCAACCAGTTCGCGCGGTCGGTTGAGGTGAACCAGATCTGGGCAGAGCGGCTGGCCGACTACTCCGAGCTCGGCAAGCTTGCCCAGAGCGTCAATGCGCCCGGCAACGACGTTTTCGACTTGCACGATGTCGACGCCGAGTCGGCCAAGATGCAGGTCGCCCTGGACGCCTTCAACGCACGCCTGGCGCAGTTACGCGCACAGGTGCAGGCGGACCCTGGCTCCTCCGAGATGCGCTTGCTCGAAGACTTCGACGCCCTCGCCGGGGCCATGGACGGCATGACGCTCGAAGCTGACCTGATCTTTTCGTACTTCGCGCAGGATCAGTCCGAGCTGGCTGGTCGGCGTATGGCGACGATGGACCGCAAGTATGCCACCGTCAATCAGGCGCTGGCGCGCCTGCGCGATGACGTCACCGCCATCCAGCAGTTGAACCTGACCGACCAGGAAGCGACGGCGCAGTCGCTCGCCAAGTTCGACATCGTCATGGCTGGGTTCATCGTGCTGATGGTCAGCGCGGCCACCTTCTACGGCCGCAACATGGCGCGGCGGGTGCAGGCCGACGCGCGCGAGCGCGAGCGCTACCTGGCCGAGATCCAGGACGTTCAGGCCCGCACGCAGAGCATCCTTGACACGGCGGCCGACGGGATCATCACGTGTGATGAGGCGGGCATGGTCGAATCGGCCAACACGGCGGCACTGCGCCTCCTGGGCGGGCCGAGCTCAGCGCTTGTGGGCAAGCACATCTCCACGCTCGTGCCCCAGTCGTTCCTGACCGCGCGCCCGGACGCACTCGCCCAACTGGTCGCTGCTGGTTGCAGCGGGACCGAGGGCGGGCCGCACCTCCAGGTCATCGCGCGGCGCCTGGACGGAAGCACGTTTCCTGCCGAGGTGGCCATCAGCGAGCTTCGGCTCGGTGACGGCCGCCGGTTCACCGCCATCCTGCGCGACATCACCGATCGCAAGCGGTCAGAAGAAGAACGCGACCGGCTGTACGCTGAGCTGGCCGAGCGCGAGCAACGGCTCGAGGGCCTGGTCGGACGGCTGCTGCTTGCTCAGGAAGAAGAGCGGCGCCGTGTGGCGTACGAGATCCACGACGGCCTGGCACAGGTGGCCGCGGCAGCCCAGCAACACCTGGAAGCGTTCACGGCGTACTGCCGGCCGCGCTCATTGCGCGCCCGCCACGAGCTGAAGCAAGCGCTCGAGCTGTCGCGTCGTACCGTGCGCGAGGGGCGACGACTGATCGCGGGGCTGCGTCCCACCGTGCTCGACGATTTCGGCCTGGCCCAGGCGCTGCGGCTCGAGGTCGAGGCGCTGAGCGGCGATGGCTGGTCGGTGACCTATCGCGAGGCGATTGGACCGGAGCGCCTCCCAGCAACCATCGAGACCGCCCTGTTCCGAGTTGGACAGGAGGCGCTGCGAAACGTACGCAAACACGCCGG
>CBJLVJ010000815.1:0-2027 GCA_966426465.1 uncultured bacterium
GGCCAGCACGTGGTCCAGAACCAACCTCTGGTGGTGCTCGAAGCGATGAAGATGGAACACGTGGTCGAGGCGCCGCATGCCGGCGTCGTGACCGAGGTGTGCGTCCACGTTGGCGAGCAGGTCAGCAGTGGCGCGCGCTTGCTCACGATTGGCTCGGAGGAGGAGCACCGCGCCGTAGAGTAGATGTATGGCTGACCAGCGTCCGCGACGGGTGCGTATTGTCGAAGTAGGCCCACGCGACGGACTGCAGAACGAGGCGGCGCCGATCCCGACCGACGTCAAGGTCCGCTTCGTCGACCTGCTCTCGGACGCCGGCTTTTCATGGATCGAAGTCAGCTCGTTCGTGCATCCCAGAGCGGT
Organism: uncultured bacterium; assembly: GCA_966426465.1. Taxonomy (GTDB): domain Bacteria; phylum Chloroflexota; class UBA6077; order UBA6077; family CF-72; genus CF-72. The sequence goes on from CBJLVJ010000815.1 coordinate 361, forward strand.
GCCGCGCATGGCCGACGCCGACGAGGTGTTCCGTGCCATCCGCAGGCGTCCGGGCGTGCGCTACGTGGCGCTCGTGCCGAACCCGCGCGGGCTCGATCGCGCGCTGGCGGCGGGCGTCGAAGACCTGGCGCTGTTCGTCGCCGCGACCGAGAGCTTCAGTCGAGCCAACATCAACCGCTCGATCGAGCAGTCGCTCGACGACGCCCGCACGGTGATCGACGGCGCACGGCCGGCCGGGGCGCGCGTGCGCGCGTACATCTCGGTGGCGTTTGGCTGTCCGTACGAAGGACCGGTCTCGCCGGCTCAGGTCCGGCCCGTGGCTGAGCGCCTGTTCGAGCTGGGCGTTGAGGAAGTGGTGCTGGGCGACACGATCGGCGTGGCCACGCCGTCCGAGGTCGGGCGGTTGATGGATCTGCTGCTGGACGTGGCGCCCCTCGAGCGGTGGGGCATGCACTTCCACGACACGCGCGGCATGGCGCTCGCCAACGTCATGGCCAGTCTCGAGCTGGGCTTGAGCCACTTCGACAGCTCGGCGGGTGGCCTGGGCGGCTGCCCCTTCGCCGGACCGGGCGCCGCGGGCAACCTCGCGACCGAAGACCTGCTGTACCTGCTCGACGGCATGGGGATTGAGCACGGCGTCTCGCTCGATCGCGTCCTCGAAGCCTCGCGCTTCATCGTCGATGCCGTCGGCCATCCGCTGACGAGCAAGGTCTATCAAGCCGGCGGGCGCCTGACGACGATTCAAGCGCCACGCTGATCCTCTCAGGCTGACAGGTCCCCAGAGCACGGGGGAATCCGAGTACCCTCGCAAGCGTGCAAGCAGGTTTTGTCGGTCTGGGCAAGATGGGCCGACCGATGACGCAGCGGCTGCTGGCCGCGGGCCACACCGTACACGTGTTCAACCGCTCACGGGGCGCCGTCGATGCGCTGGCCAAAGAAGGCGCGAAGCCGGCCGACTCGGCCGGCCAGGTGGCCGAGCGCGCCGAGATCGTCATGACGGCGCTGCCGACGCCCGACACCGTCGAGGCGGTCTATTCGGAGATGGCCGCCCGGGCGCGATCCGGGCAGATCTATATCGATCATTCCACGGTCAGCCCTGGCCTGAACCGCTGGTGCGCCGAGCAGCTCAAACCGAAGGGCGCCGATTTCCTGGACGCACCGGTCTCGGGTGGTCCGGCGGGCGCTCAGGGCGGCACCCTGACGGTCATGGTCGGCGGCGAACAGGCGGTCTTCGATCGGGCGCTGCCGGTCCTCCAGGCGTTCGGCAAGAACATCCGTCTGTGCGGACCGACTGGCGCGGGGCAGGTGGTCAAGCTCATCAACCAGCTGCTGGTCGGTATCCATACTTCGGCGATCGCCGAGGCCGCGGTCTTCGGCGCCCGCTTCGGCGCCGACCCGCAGATCGTGCTCGACCTGATTGGCAGCTCGTTCGGCGGCTCGACCATGATGACGCGCAACCTGCCGCGCTTCATCTCACGCGACTTCAGCCCGGCTACGCCAGTGGGGCTGATCCTGAAGGACCTGGGTTTGATTCACGACGAAGCCCGCAACGGCGGGATTCCGCTGTTGCTCGGCGCGCTTGCCGAGCAGCGCTTCTCCGAAGCCCGCGCGCGCGGCATGGGTGACGAGGATATGGCTGCGCTGGTGAAACTGTGGGAGGAGCCGGC
>CBJLVJ010000816.1:0-1997 GCA_966426465.1 uncultured bacterium
ACCTGGTTGGCCGCGCCGCGGCCGCGGGGTACGCGCTGGCCGCCGCCGCGTTCGTGATCTCGTGGGCTATTCGCGGCCGCGACGTCGACCCGAAACGGCTCCCGCGCGGTCGCGCGCAAGACGTGCTGCTGGGTGGCTGGTTGGTCGCGGCCGCGCTCGTCACGACGCGGCTCTACCACCAGTTGCCGCACATCCTCGACGCAGTGTCGTACACCTTCCAGGCGAGTCTCTTCGCATCGGGTCAGATGGCGCTGCCACTGCCACCCGTTCCGGACGCCTTCAAGGGTCCGTTCGAAGTCGTGTGGCAGGGGCGAATGTTCTCGCAGTACCCACCGGGTGCGCCGGCCGTGTACGCACTGGGTCAGCTCGTCGGACTGGAGTGGCTTGTTGGACCGCTGGCCTGCCTGGTGCTGATTGGTGCCACAGCATGGACCGCGGGCGCACTGTTCGGACCAGGTTGCGGTCTGGCGGCGCTCGGACTGGGCGTACTGTCGCCGTTCATCCTGTTTCAGTCCGGCTCATTTCTCAGCCATCCCATCGCGGCTGGCTGGCTGGCGGCGGCGCTGGCCGCGTTCGTGGCTGGCGAACGCTACCGCGACCTGCGCTGGTACGGCCTGTGCGGCGCACTGCTCGGCGGTGGCTTTGTCTCGCGCGAAGCAGCAAGCGTCCTGTTCGCACTGCCGCTGGGTGCACGGCTCGTGGCCACGCGTCACTGGCGGGCGCTGGCGCAGGTCATTGTCTTTGGCCTACCGTTTGTGCTGGCCTACCTGCTGTACAACCAGCGGCTGACTGGTAGCCCATTTCTCCTGCCGCGCACCATTTTCGATGCGGCGGACCACTTCGGTTTCGGCGACGGGATTGGCTTTCACGGGCGGCACACGCTCGCCGCCGGACTGGCCAATACCGACGAGCTGCTGACCATCCTCCAGTTCGACCTGTTGGGTTGGCCCCAACTGTTTGCGTTGGGGCTGATTGGACTGCCTTTCCTGGTTGGTCGCGCCCGGAGCTGGGACTTCCTGGCGGCGGGCGGATTCGCGGCCTTCGTCGTCGCGTACACGGCGTACTTCTATCACGGCATCGCGCTGGGCCCGCGCTACTACTTCGAAGCGATGCCCTGGCTCCTGCTGCTCGCTGCTCGAGGGGTTCAGCTGCTGGCGCACCTGGCGCGCAGCCGGATCGCGGCCCTGGTCGTGGTGGGCCTGCTGATGCTGAACACGGTGCTGTTCTATCTGCCAGCGGAGCTGCAGCGGCGTGCCGACCTGAGCGGCTTGCCCGGTAGTGCCCCAATCAATCTGACATTCGTCCAGTCATCGCTGTCGGGGCCAAGGCTCGTCGGCGTGACGGCTCCGGCGCTGGTGGTGACCGAGGATTGGTGGCTGTTCAATACATCGCTTTCGCCGCTGAACTGTCCACGTCTGCCGGAGTGTGCCGTCGTTTTCGCGCTCGCCTCTTCGCCGCGCGCCCTGAGCGGCCTGCAGTCCGCGTATCCGAACCGCCTGCTGCTGCACGCCGTGCGCGTGGGCGACTCGGTTACCCTGGCGCCCTGACGGAGCATCGATCGACGTTCTGTCTGCGACAAGCAGCGCCACGCTCGTACCGCTCGCAGTGTTGGATGAACCTGGCGCGGACAGCGCGGTGGGGCACACTATCACGCGTATGCCCACTGATCGCAGCCTCAAAGTCGGCGACCGTGCGCCGCTGTTTCGATTGCCGTCGTCCACCGGTGAGGCGGTGGAGTTGAGCGAGTACCTGAGCCGCGGGCCGGTGGTGCTGGCCTGGTACCTGTTCGACTTCGGCCGTGTTTGACGCGCCGAAATCGAAGAGTTCCGTGAGAACTACGAGCGCTTCCAGGCGCTGGGCGCCAGCGTCCTCGGCATGTGCGTCGAGAGCGACCGCGCACACACCGCCTTCGCCACGTTCCTGAACGTGCCGTTCCCACTGGTGAGCGACTTCAACCGCCAGGTGGTGCGCCAGTTCGGCATCGACTACACCGAAGA
>CBJLVJ010000817.1:0-1996 GCA_966426465.1 uncultured bacterium
CTCATGCGGGATCGGCTGCTGCCGCACCCGACAGCCAACTCATGCTCGTCTCCGGCGCGCCGGCGCGGCTTCGCCAGGCTCGGCCTCGACCAGCTTGTAGCCCACGCCCCAGACGGTCTGAATGCGCGCGGTGCTGTCGCGCAGCTTCTCGCGCAGCCAGGTCACATGCACGTCGACGGTGCGTGAATCACCGTAGTAGTCGTAACCCCAGGCCAGCTTGAGCAGCCGCTCGCGATCGAACACGACGCCCGGATTTCTGGCGAGCGTACTGAGAAGCTCGAACTCCTTGGGCCGCAGCTCGATGGGTCGGTCGCCGACGCTGACCTCGTGCCGTTCGGGGTCGATGCGCAGGTCGCCCACGTGCAACACCTTCTCGGGCGCCTTGCCGGCCGAGTAGCGGCGCAGCACGGCCTTCACGCGAGCCACGAGCTCGCGGGCGTTGAACGGCTTGGTCATGTAGTCGTCGGCGCCAAGCTCCAGGCCGACGATCTTGTCCACGTCGTCGCCGCGAGCGGTGAGCATGATGATGGGCAGATCGCTCTCCTTGCGCAGGCGGCGACACACCTCCCAGCCGTCGATCTCGGGCATCATCAGGTCCAGCACCAGCAGGTCGGGCCGGGATACGCGCACCTTCTCGAGCGCCTCGCGACCGTTGCTTGCGCTTTCCACGGCGAAGCCCTCGGCTTGCAGGTACATGCGTGCGAGCTGAACGATGTTTTTTTCGTCGTCGGCGACCAGTACAGTTGGCATGGCTCAATGACTCCCCGGACGGGACCCCCGTGGGTGGAGACCGCTCGCCGGTGGAACGACGCGGGCAAGATCACTCATAGCGCAACGCTTCGATGGGATTCAGCCGCGACGCGCGGGTAGCGGGGTAAATACCGAAGAACAGACCGACGGCGGCTGAGACGAAAAACGCCAGGGCCACCGAGTCCAGACCCACCTGCGTCTGCAGGTTGGAGGGCGCGCCGCCGCCGTTGCCGGGTACCTGGATCTGACTGATGGCGGCCGCGAAGCCGGCGCCGATGGCAATCCCGATCGCCCCGCCCAGCACGCTGACGACGATCGCCTCGACCAGGAACTGCGTCAGGATGTCGCGACGGCGCGCGCCCACAGCCTTGCGGATACCGATCTCGCGCGTTCGCTCGGTGACGCTCACCAGCATGATGTTCATGATGCCAATCCCGCCGACGACAAGCGAAATTCCCGCGATCGCCCCCAGCAACAGGGTGAAGGTGCCAGCGATCTGATTGAACGTATTGAGGAAGTCCTGCTGGCTCTGGACGGAAAAGTCGTCCTGAGCGACCTTGTGTCTGGTACGCAGCAGGTCGCCAATCTGCGAGACGGTGTCGTCCATCACCGACTCGGAGGTGACCTGGACGTTGATGACGCTCACGTTCGGCGCGCCGCGCGCGGTGCGCTGGGCGAACAGGCGGGCCATCACGGTGGTAATCGGCACATACACCGCGTCGTCGGTATTGCCCAGGCCACTGGCGCCTTTGGCCTGTGCCACGCCAATCACGCGAAAGTTGTTGCCGGTACGCCCGCCGACGCTCATGCGCACCGTCTGGCCGATCGGATCGCCGTCAGGGAAGAGCTGCTGCGCGACAGTATCGCCAAGCACGACGACGCTCGAGCGGCCGTCGAGCTCGGCCCTGGAGATCCAGTCGCCTACGGCCACGGGCGTATTGCGGACCGCGCCGTACTCGGGCGTGACGCCGATCACGCGTGTATTCCAGTTCAGGCCGTTGGCGAGCAGCTGCGCGCCGGTATCGAGCTCGGGTGCGGATGCCGCCACGTTGGCCAGGCCGGCCACCGCGTCGGAATCCTCCAGCGTCAGCGTCGGCGCCTGGCTAGCCGCGCTGCGGACGCCGCCCTGGTCTCGCGTGGCGCCGGGCCGGATGAACAGCAGGTTGGTCCCCAGGCTCTGAATCTGGGCCGTGACCTGGGCCTGCGCGCCGCGGCCAATCGACATGAGCGCGATCACCGCCGAGAC
>CBJLVJ010000818.1:0-1988 GCA_966426465.1 uncultured bacterium
TCGGCTGGTCTGAGCAGCTGTTGCGGTCGGCGCCTCCACCGCGGCCGGCGCAGCCGTGGGTGCCCCGGCCGCGGCTGGTGTTGGGTTAGGCGCGGCGGCCGGGGCCGACGTGGCGGCCGCGGCCGGAGCTTGTGTCGGAGCGGCTGGCGCCTGCGAACACGCCTGGAGTAGCGGGATCGCCATCAGCGCCCCGCCGAGCCGGGTGAGCAAACTGCGGCGTGAGACGACGCCCTGAATCGAGCGAGCGGTCATGGCAATTCTCCCTGTTAAGAAGCTCCACGAACCCGTCCTTCAACTCCCCAGTTGCGCGTAGATCGGGCACAAGGGCGTAGCGTATCCGCGTGCCTATGAGGGCGCAAGCGACGTCGCTACAGGGTTTGCGCGAGTGACGAATCAGGCGCTGCTCCGGTCGACAACGCCGAAGCTAAGCCCGCGGGTAAGCGCCCGCTGCGCGACCAGTCCGACGACAACCGGTGGAACGATCGAGGCCACGATGACACTCGGCTGCGGATGGGCCTGAATGTAGAGCGGCAGAGTCACGGACTGGCTGAAGGTGATCACCAGCGCCAGGAAGTAGTCGTTCCAGGCGCTGATGAACACCAGCGTGAAAGCCGCGGCCAGCCCCGGCGCGCTCAGAGGCGCCACGATATGGCGCAACACGCCCAGTCGCGAGCAGCCGTCGAGCATGGCGCTTTCCTCGACCTCACGCGGCAAACGTTTGAAAAAGTCGCATACCAGCCAGGTCAGCAAGGGCGTGCCGAAGCCGACTTCGCCGACCAGGATGCCCATGCTTGAATCGAGCAGGTCAAGGCCGCGGAACAGCAGCAGGTACGGCACGGCCAGGACGGCCACCGGGAACATTCGCTGGGCCAGGAAAGCGGTGCGGAGACGATCGTTGCTGACGATCCAGAATCGATAATCGAACCGGGCCAGTCCGTAACCTGCCATTGCCCCGAAGGCCAGTGCGAGGACCGCCGAACCGACTGACACGATGACGCTGTTGGTGAGCGCAAGCGCGGCCAGCGATCCCGGCGCGAAAGCCCGTACCAGGCCGTCGATCGAAGGCGCGAACTCCACGAACGGCACCAGGGCGAGCCGCCCGCCGCCATCCTGTGGTCGTCTGAGTGCCGACACCACCAGCCAGTACAGTGGCAAGCCGATCCAGCCAGCCCAGACCAGCAGGATGGTATAGCTGGCGATTGACCTGACTCGTCGGCCGGAGCGAGGCATCGGGACCGCCCTCAGGCTGAGTGGCGATCTGCGATGACCCGTTCGAAGCGGCGGTCGGGAAAGAACCAGATAATGGCCACCACTACGAGCAGCACGTCCGAAATGATCGGTGAGACGAACGCCAGTCCAATCGCGCAGACGCACAGAGCCAGCGAGATCTTGCCCTTGAAGTCTGCCTCGACGGCCTTTGCGAACTGCGACTCACGGCCGTTTACAGCCACCAGCGCCATCTGGAGCAACGTGTAGGCAACCGCGTCCAGCGACAGCACCAACGCATACAGCGCGGTGGGCACGGCGGCCAACGGATTCTGACCGAGCCAGCCGGTGGTGAACGGCACGAGCGACAGCCAGAACAGCAGGTGGAGGTTTGCCCACATCGCTCGGCCGTCGACGCCGCGCGTGGCGCGCAGCATGTGATGGTGATTGTTCCAGTAGATGCCGACGAAGATGAAGCTCAGCAGGTATGCCGCGAAGGTCGGAACAATCGCCCGCAGTGAGCTCAGGTCCGTGCCGTCCGGCGGCTTCAGCTCGAGCACCATGATCGTAATTATCACGGCGATGACACCGTCGCTGAAGGCTTCGACTCGACCTGATTCCGTCGAGAATGGCGCTTTCATATGAACGCCAGGAGGTTACGTCCAGTCGTGTCCACGGCGGTGCCGTTAGCCGAGCCGCCCTGGCAAATCAGCCGTCTGGCTGGTCGGACCGGTAGCTTTGGGTCTTTGGTTGACGCGCCAGGTCGAGCATCCTCTGGGCAC
>CBJLVJ010000819.1:0-1963 GCA_966426465.1 uncultured bacterium
CATTGCTGATGCGGCCGCCCGCGACCTGGACCTGCACCCACACGTCGCCGCGTCGGCTGGTGCCCTGACCGGTGTAGGTACCGTCCCTGTACGCGGCTTGCGCTGCCTGCGCCGGTGTCTGCGCAACCTGCGTTGGCGGCTGCGCTGGTGTCTGCGTTGCCTGTGCTGGCGTCTGCGCTGGTGTCTGCGGTGCTTGCGGTCCTGTCTGCGCTGGAGTCCGCGGCTGAGGCTGGCTGGTCGGCGGCGCGGAGGGTGGCAACGGGGGCTGCGTCTGGCGTTGAACGACGGGCTGGGGCGCCGGCGCTCCTGTGGCGGCCGGCGGCGCGGCCACAGCCACCTGGGCGGTGGGCGAAGCCAGCAGCGCGGGCTCGGCCGCGGCGATGTTCGCGTCGGCCGCCTGTGTCCGCAAATAACCGGCCATGTACACGGCGGCAATGGCCGACGCGCTCAGCGCGACCAATCCTCGATGCATGCGGTTGCTAGCCATAGGTGTTGCTACAGGCTAGAGCCTCAAGATTGGTGTCTGTTTAGAGTCGAGTTAATGAAGTGTGAAACCGCCCAACGACCGGGACAGCCGCTTCGAGGTCCTGAACCATACCGTTTGTCATGTCGAGATCAATCTTCTCCCCCGGGGGTTCAGCCCAGGAGTGCATCGCCGGGGCTGGCCGCCGAAGGTCTTCTCCCGAAAGGGGTTGCTCCCATCCGGCACTGGGACTCTGACGGGCCTTCGGCTGCCTGTCGCGGCGGCGAGTATGAATCAGCTGTGCGCCAGCAGGCCCCATTCGAGGGTGATCGACTCATCGGGCTCGAGCACGATCAGGTCTGTCTCGGACCGAAAAGCATTGGGCGGGCACGTCATCGGCTCGACGGCCAGGCCACGACGGCGCCGCTCGGGGGTGAGCGAATCGCCAGAAAAGACCATGACATAGCGGAAGTGCTGGTCCATCCACACGACCGCCGAGCGCCCATTGTCCGGTCCGCTGAGCGTGACCCGCGCCAGGCCATCGGCGTCGCGCGAAAGGTCCGCATAGCAGTCGTCCAGAACGAGCGGCCCAATCGTCCGCGCCGCGCGAAAGTCCCGGTCGGTCCCGTGGACCGAAAGCTTCCGTCCGGTCGGCAGTCGGCGCTCCGGGTCCAGCTCCAATGTGCTCTCAGCCGGCACCTGCAATATGGCGGAGTCCACCAGCGGAGTCCCGACAGTCAGGTACGGATGCTGGCCTGCGCCGAACGGGAGCGCCGTCCGTCCACGGTTGCGCGCGGTGGTACGCACGGTCAGCCCCAGGCCAGTCAACAGGTACTCGATGCGCAGCTGGAGTGTGAACGGATAGCCCGGCCGCGGGTGAAGGGTATGGTCCAGCTGCGCTCTGTCGGCCTGCAGGTCGGCGACACTCCAGCTCGACCAGCGCGTCAAGCCATGGATCGCATTCGCGCGCGAGACTTCGTCGATCGGAAGCTGCAGCTGCTGACCTCGGAAGCTGTATTTGCCATCGGCGATCCGGTTTGGCCACGGTAGCAAGGCCTGCCCGCGGCCACCATCAGCCATCTCCTGGAGGCCGTAGCCATCGAGGACCGGTGCGCCATCAACGTCGTACTCGCGCAAGCCGCCGCCGACCTCGACCACGACCGCCCGATGCGTGCCTCGGCGGAGCTGAACCTGCCGCCCGGAGGGAGGTGCGCTCGGCATGAGCTCAGCCCCGCTGCTGGTAGACCTCCGGATTGACGAACGACGGCAACGGCTCGCGTCGCATGCCGGCAAACAGGTTCTGCGCGGCGATGCTGGCCATTTTCCCCCGTGTGGCGAACGATCCGGAGGCGATGTGCGGCACCACCAGACAATTGGGCAGGGTCAACAACTTGTGATTGCCGGGCAGGGGCTCAGGCTCCGTGACGTCGAGCGCGGCCGCGCCGATAACACCATTCTTCAGCGCGTCGTACAGCGCGTCCGGGTCCACCACCGGGCCAC
>CBJLVJ010000820.1:0-1952 GCA_966426465.1 uncultured bacterium
TCGCTCACCTTCGCGCTCGAGTATGCGATGTGGGGCCTGCAGGGCGCGGGTTACCACGTGACCAACCTGTTACTGCATGTGCTCGGGGTGCTGAGCATCTGGGTGGTGCTCACGCGGCTGGGCGTACGTCGCTGGGCAGCCATTGCGGGGGCGGGACTGTTTGCCTTGCACCCACTGGTCGTCGCGAGCGTGCCAGTCATCGCCCGCCGCGACAGCCTCGTGCCGGTCACCGGGTTCTCGGCCTCGCTGGCCCTGCTCGTCGTCGCCGAGCAATCGGTCGGGGCGCGGCGGCGCTGGATGCTTGTCGGTTCGATCCTGCTGTTCGCGGTTGCGCTGCTCAGCAAGGAATCCGCCTTCGCAGCGCTGGCCATGCTGCCGATGCTGCTGTTGTGTTTCGGACTCTCGGGCGGCCTGCCCGCTCGCGAGGCGGTGCGCCGCCTCGGCGTGGTGTTGCCGTATCTGCTCGTCGGCGCCGGGGTGTTTGCCACTCGACTGGTGGTCCTGCGCGGCCTTGGCGGACCCGGCGATACCGCGAGCATCCTGAATGTGGACTCGCACAAGTACGCGCAAACGATCGGCGCGTTCACGCGCGTCCTGCTGTGGCAGTTCGCCGGCCTGGCACCGTCCACGCGCGAAGTGTGGCCGCGGCTGGCTGGCCTGCTGGTGATTGGTCTGGCGGCAACGCTTCCGTGGTTACCGCGCAGGCACGCCGTGTTGTGCGCGGCAGGTGGGCTGTGGATCGCAGGCTACGCCGTGTTCTCCATGGTGTTGAAGATCGAGACCGTCGGCTGGCTGGCGTACTTTTCGTTGTTTGGCGTGGCGCTGCTCTTTGCAGCCGGACTGGAGGGCGCCGTTGAACGCCTGCGCAACGGATTGCCTGGCGCCGGACGACGGTCGGCTGTCGCCAGAAGTGCTGCCGCGTTGCTGATCGCAGGGCTTGGCAGCTACGCGTTGAGCGGAGTCCCCGCGTCGGCAGTGCTCCACAACTATTACCAGTGGCAGCTCGCCGGTGACGTGACGGATCGCTACATGCAGGCATTGGGTGAATGCATCGGCACGGATCCGCGCGTGCAAGCGGTGGATCTGAGTGATGTGCCGAGCTCGCTGGACGATGGGCAGCCCGAGACGGGACTCATGGGAGTGACGCTGCTGCAGGATTGGACCATTACCGCCGCGCTGCGGTTGGTGTATCCAGGCGTGGCGATCCCGGTGCACGTGGAATCCTGGTACCTGCTGAACGGTTCAGCTGACTCGCTCCACTTCAGCTGCTCGAGGCAGGCTGGCGTGGTCAAGCTCACGACGCTGTATTGATCCAGCCCGCTTACGTGGTGCGTCGTTGCGCGCGTCTTGCCTGACCTGTCATGCTCGTTGCGCGTCCTGATGCTTTCGGTCCAGCGTTGTGCCCGTCTGCTCGTGCTCTTCGGCTGGATGGCGCTGCTCACGTTCTGGTCCGGTCAGAGCAACCTGCCCATCGATCAGGGCCTGGTCGCCGATAACCTGCACGGCTGGCAGCACCGCGTCGCCCACCTGTTGGCCTACGGTCTGTTGGGGCTGCTCGCGCGCTGGGCCTTCGACGGCTCGCCGAGGGCCACGCTGTGGGCGATCGTGGTCACGTCCGCCTTCGGCGCCAGCGACGAGTGGCACCAGTCGTTCACGCCCGGTCGCCGTGCCGCGATCGACGACTGGGCGCTGGATACGCTGTCGGCCGCACTGGCTATTGCCGTTGTCGCTCGCTTGCGCGCCACGCGACTCTTTGCGGGCCACGGCGCCGTTGGCCACGCACATCGCGGCGTCGATCAGAAAATCCACTTCCATCGCGTGGACCAGATCGGTGTTGAACGTTTTGGACTTGTCCATAACGTAGCAATCTCGATCGAAAGCTTTGCGGATTTCGAGCAGATCGTCCACGGCCTTGGTCAGCGCTTTCTCATCGCGGAAGATGAAGACGTTGT
>CBJLVJ010000821.1:0-1940 GCA_966426465.1 uncultured bacterium
CCGCACAGCCGAGACGGCCGTGGCACTCCAGCGTCCTTATCGCGCGCGGCGCGCGGGGACTCGCCCGCTGCCGAGCCGACTGCGACTGAGGTCACGCTCGAAGCTTCCGCGACGGCGCCGCCTGCGCCAGACCCAGCCGCAACGGAGTCGCCAACACCTGGCGCCGCGCCAGAGCAGCCCACCGTGGTTGCCGTGCCGACACTCAAGGTTGGGCACGATACGGTGCGGACGCCCAGCCCAGATACGGTGCGCGTCCCCCCGGTCGGGTCGTGCCACATCACGAACGGTCTGCCGGACCACACGTGTACGCCCGGTTTGCTGAACCCGCGCCTGACGCCCGAGCAGCTGTGCGCGGCTGGCTTCACCACCAGGTCCATCCGTCCGCCGACCAGCTATACCGACGCCCTCAAGAAGCGGCTACTGGGGGCCTACGGTCAGGTTGGCCTGAGTCCGCTCACCGGCAGGCCCTGGTCGACGAGCGACGTGGAGCTCGACCACGCCGTCTCACTCGAGGATGTTGGCCATCCGTGGTCGCCACTCAACCTGTGGCCGCAGCCGCGGCGCGCAACGGGCGCCGAGCCCAATGCCGAAGAAAAGGACGAGGTCGAACTGGCAGTCCACAAGCTGATCTGCTCTGACCCGTTTCACGCGGCCGACTATGCCGCGCGGCTGGCCGCCGACTGGACGCAGTTCCGCCGCACGGCGCGGTCCCTGGTCGATACGGGACCGAAGGAGACCGAGCCCTGATCCACTTCCGGGCGATGCGCTAGGCGGCGCGGTTCAGCTCGAGCTCGCCTGCAAGCCGGTCGTGGGCCCAGGCGGCGAACCGGCTGGCGGGCAGCGGCGGGCTGATGTGGTAGCCCTGGGCCACGTCGCAGCCAAGCCTCGCCAGCATGCGCAGGGTGGCTTCGGTCTCAACCCCTTCGGCGACGACACTCAAGCCCAGGTCGTGCGCCATGCCGATGGTCGACCGAACGATGGTCGCGTCCTCCTCGTTGGTGGTCATGTCGCACACGAACGATCGGTCGATCTTCAGCTCGCTCACCGGAAGCCGCTTGAGGTAGGCCAGCGACGAGTAGCCGGTGCCGAAATCGTCGATCGCCAGCTGCACGCCCGTTTCCGACAGGCGCAGCGCCGTTTCACGCGCACGCGCCGGATCGGCCATCAATCCGCCCTCGGTGATCTCCAGCAAAAGCCTGGAGGGATCCACGTCCCACCTGGCCAGCAGCTGCTGGAGATCGGCGGGCAGATCTCGGTCGTGGAGGTCGCGCATCGACAGATTGACCGCGACGGGTATGTCCAGGCCCTGCTTGCGCCACAACCAGCACTGCCGCAACGACGCATCGAGCACCCAGCGGCTGAGAAGACGAATCAGCCCGGTTTGCTCCGCCAGTGGGATGAACAGGTCGGGTTGAAGCAACGATCCGTCCGGCCGCGGCCAGCGCACCAGAGCTTCGGCGCCGACCAGGCATCCGCTGCCGAGCGCTACCTTCGGCTGGAAGTATATGGCGAGCTGGTCGTGCGCGATGCCGTCGCGCAGCTCGCCGAGGAGCGCCAGGCGCTGAGGGCTGTGCTGATCGAGGTCGGGATCGTACACAGCAAAGCCCTCGGCCGAGCGCTTGGCGACGTACATGGCCACATCCGCGTGGCGCAGCAGCGAGGTGGCGTCGGTACCGTGAACTGGATACAACGCGATGCCGGAGCTCGCCGCGATGTCCAGGTCGTGGTCGTCCACTCTGAAGCGTTGCTCGAGCGCGGTCTGGATCGCGCGCGCCGCGTCAGTCGCGGCCGACAGGTTGCACCCGGGCAGCAGGATGGCGAACTCGTCGCCGCCCAGGCGAGCCACGGTGGCCCCGCCGGGTAGCACCTGGCACAGCCGCGCGCCGACTTGCGGCAGCAGCATGTCGCCGTAGTGATGACCGAGCGTGTCGGTGACTTCC
>CBJLVJ010000822.1:0-1935 GCA_966426465.1 uncultured bacterium
CAAACCGCGTTATGTGCGTGCCAAGGGTTTCGCCTCGCTGATACCTGCCTACCGCCTGACTGGTCCATGGGGTTAGCGCGGCAATGACCTGGATCCGCGCCGGCGTGGTGCTCCTGGCGGTGCTGTACTCCGCTCTGTTCGCGGGAGCCTGGCTCGCCGTCTGGCGCGCCGGTGACTACGGCATCGAAGCTCTCTACGAAACACCTGCTGGCACGGGCCTGCCGTTTCAGGTCGAGGCTGTGGACCCTGACGGTCCGCTCGGCGCCGCGGGAATCAAAGCGGGCGACCAGTTGCTGATCGACGTGGATCTGGCGCCGCCGGCGGGTCAGCCCGTGGTTATTCCGGTGATTCGTGCCCATGCGTCAGCATCAGGCGCAAGCGGGGCAGTCGAAGGCGTCGGTGTGGTGCCACGGTCCGCCATCAGGTCGCCCGAAGTCCTGGGTTCAGCCCTCGTAAGTAGCGCAATAGCGCTTCCGTACTTTCTGATTGCTCTCGCGGTCGCTTTCCTGCGGCCACTGGACCGTGCGGCGCAACTTCTTTTGCTGTTCGGTACCGGTGTCGCGGTCGCTCAGGCGCTCCGCATCTGGTTGTACGCGGTCGCCGACGCACAGGTGTGGAACGCGGTGAATTACACGGTGGCACCGTTCGTCAACGTGCTGGCTTTCGCCGCGCTTGCCCATCTGTTCCTGGAGTTTCCAACGCAGAACCGCGTCTTCAAGTGGCTGACGGCCGTGCGCCCTGGTGCGCTCCGCGGATGGAGTAGAGCCATCGCGGTGGGCTGCTACGCTGCGCTCCTACTGCCAATCCTCCTGGTGCCGGTCGGCTCACCGCTCAAATCGATCGCGTACACGATCGTCGCGGTGGAAGTGCTCGTTGCGCTGGTAGCGCTCGTCGAGAGCTACCGGCGGCCGCCGAATGCGCTGGTGCGCATGCAAGTCAAATGGATCGCGTGGGCGATGGGGGTGATTCTTCTGGAGGTCCTCGTGGCCACGCTCCCCGGCGTGCTCAGCGAGTACCACGTCCAGCTTGTTCCGCTGGCCTTGTTACCAATCCTGGGTTCCGCCTTGCCCGTTGCCATCGGATTCGCCATCCTCCGTTACCGGTTGTTCGATATCGACCGGGTTATCCGACTGACGATCGTCTACAGCCTGCTGACAGGCATCCTGCTGGTCAGCTATCTCGGTCTTGTGCTGGTTTTCACCAGGACGGCGCTCACGCTCGTCGGGCCTGACGTGAGTACCAACCAGGGCGTACCCGTGGTCGCGGCGGTACTTACCGCCGGTGTGGCGATGCCGGTTCGGACGCGGTTGCAGGCAATGCTGGACCAGCTCATCTTTCGCACGCGGGTCGCCCGCTCGCGTTTTCTGCAGGAAGCCGCAGATTTCCTGGCGCGGGCGCAGCCCATCAGCGCATTGACCGAGTTTCTGACAGCGCACGCCGCGACAACACTCGAGCTCCAGGGCGCGTGGCTGGCTTTGCCCACTGACCTGGCCGAATGGGCCGGGCGGAGTGACCTGATTCCACCGCGGCTGTCCCCATCCGAGCACGGGCTCGGCCTGCTCCAGCGAGTGCGGCATCTGACGACTCCTGCGGTGCTGAGCCCCGAGTCAGACCTGGCCGGCGGTATCCCCACCGTGCCGGCAGATTCGCAGGTGCTTGCCGCCTGGTACGCGGCGGGCGCGCGGGTGTTACTGCCGTTGCACGTTGCGGGTCCGCGCACGGCGACCGCTCCTGAGCTCGCAGGCATTCGAGCTCCAGATACGGACGATACCGACGCGCCGGGTAGCCCGTCTGTCGCAATCTGGGTGCTGGGTGAGCTACGTTCGGGGGACCTGCTCGACAAAGAGGATCTCGAGGCTCTTGCACTGGTGGCCCAGCGCGCAGCGCTGCTCCTCGGCTACACCCGCTTCAGTCTCAGACAGGTGCAACAGGCGC
>CBJLVJ010000823.1:0-1932 GCA_966426465.1 uncultured bacterium
CCGGCTCGGATCCGAAGATCTGGGAGGTGCATCCCGTTCGCGACCGCCACACCGGTCGCAACGCTGACCGTCACACCGACCGCCACGACGATTCCGGCCCCCTCGTTGGCGACGACCGGCGCCGCTGACCCCTCGACCGGCGCTTGCGCGGGGCGACTCCTGCGCCTGAGCGGTGAGAACTTCGGGGCCACCCAGGCCGCCATGAACGGCAACGTGCTGTTTATCGGCTCCTCAGGGCAAAGCGTCGCCACGATCCTGTCGTGGACCAACAGCTCGATCCTGATGACCGTGCCGACGGGCTCAGTGGCAGGCGACTATCAGATCGTCATAACCACGACCTCGGGCGCCACCACGCCGCTTACCTACCACGTGGGCGCCTGCTAGGCCGAGCACCACCCGCGCACACGAAGAGGCCCCGGGCAACCGGGGCCTCTTCGTGTTTTTGATCTTTGTTTTTGCCGCTAAGTGCCTGTACGGATTTGTAATCCCCACCCACTGTAAGAGTGGGTCGCTAGAACGGCGACTACTCCTTGCATCGATTGGAGCTCAGACCCCCGATGAGCCTATTTCGACTCCCCCGCACGCTGGGAGCCTCCCGATCGCTGCTCGTCGTTGCCATGCTGGCAGGTGCTGCGTTCAGCGCTGTCCCTGCACAGGCGGCTCCGGTAAGCAGCGTTAATGTCACGAATGGGCTGCAGGTGCAGCTCTCTATGCCCGCCGCGGCAACCTTCGGCAAACCGGCCGCATTCGAGCTGGTCGTTACGAACACCACGGCGACCACACTCAACAACGTCATCGTTGGCCAGAAGTTTGGGGTTGGCTCCAGACTGAGCAGCGCCATCACCGGCCTGCCGGCGAACTCCTGTGTCAGGGGCGCTGCCGCGTTTGCCTGTCTGGTGCCGACGCTGGCCCCAGGCGCGAGCGCCACGCTGAGCTTCACCGGCACGCAGACCGCCAGCAGCGTGGTCGACCTTGCCGCCGCTCAGGCCTTCGTAGATGGCATCTTCACAACCAGCGCCGTCACCCTGGTCAGCGACGCTGCTGGTCCCGCCATTGCTCCTGCTCCGGCTCCCGCTCCAGGCGGCGGCGGCACAGGCGGCCACGGCGGCAGGATCATCCCCTAAAGCCAACCACCAGCCGCGTGGCCGGCTCGAGCCAGGGAGCGCATCGCCTCGGGCTCGAGCCAAAGATAGAAAGCGCCTGCTTCTTATGTGGTGGGGAAGCAGGCGCTTTCGCTGGCTTTACTGAGCGCACAAAAAAGCCGCGCCCCCAACAGGTGGCGCGGTTTTCGACGTGTCGGCGTACGGAGCGTGCGTTAGCGCTTGCGCTGGCGAACCGGTTCAGGATCGGCGGCGGGTTCGCTGGACCGCAGCCGCGTCAGCAGGACGAGGGTCAAAATCGCGAGGCCACCGAGTACGACGAGCGCTTCGTCCCAGCCGAGGCCCGAACTGTGCAGGAACAGCAATTCTAAGTTCACCGTGGCCACTTTAGATTGTGCTGCGCCGGCCGACCATAGGGGTATCCCGTATTTTCGGCCGCGCCCGCGCCCCGCGAACATAACCACTTCATTACCGTTTCGTAACCAGACCCTGGTTTTCGCAGTGTTATGGTCCGCTGGCGCCGCGGTCCGCGCGTCTGGCCAGAACGGTTCTTCCGCGCGCCCCGGGGGATAGCACGTGATATTTGGTATTCGCGCCAGACTGCTCGCCGCGTTCATTGCTGTCGCATTGTTCACCGGCATTCTCGGCTGGTACGCGATCTCGACGATGGAGCGCATGAACGCGGGCCAGCGCACCGTGTACGGCGACGTCTTTGGTGGCACGCATCTGCTCGCCACCTGGGTGGACACGTCCTGGCAGGTGCGCTCCGATCTCCTCAACTATCTGCTGGCGGACGATCCTGTGTCCGCCAGGGGCTACCGACAGGAGATGC
>CBJLVJ010000824.1:0-1930 GCA_966426465.1 uncultured bacterium
GCGGCGCGGCTTTGAAAGGTGTCCTGGCTTTGTGCGGCTCGTGGGTTCCCTCGGGCTCGTAAACGGTATCGACAGCCACTCGGCGTCTCCCCCTCAGTCTGCTAGTGTACGAACTAGTGAGTTCATCCTAGGGCCAACGCGGCGGCCTGTCAAGCACTTTCCGTCACTTCCGCGCGTGTCGCGCTCAGTCCGTCGATCGACCCCGGCGGGCCGCGCCCGGCGCGGTGCCGGGCGCCGGCTTGCGCTCCGACCGCTGCTCGGAACCGTCTGCCGCGGGTTCGTCGCCTGCACTGGTGAGATAGGCGACCACCAGGTCGCCCAGCATCCGCCGGTAGTGATCGCGACGGCCCGGCTCGACCAGGTCGCGCCCAAAGATGCTGCAGAAGGTGTGCCGATTGGCCACGCGGAAGACGCAGAATGCGCTGATCAGCATATGCACGTCGAGCGCATCGACTCCCTCGCGGCGGAACACGCCCTGGTCTCGGCCGGCGGCCAGGATCTCAGCGATCAGGTCGATCGCCGTCGTGTTCAGGCTGGCCAGCACGGCTGATCTGGTGATGTGCTCGGCCTGGTGGATGTTCTCGATGCTCACCAGCCGGATGAAGTCCGGGTGGCTTTCGTGGTGATCGAACGTCAGCTCGGCCAGGCGGCGGATGGCCGCCACCGGCTCCAGGTGTTCGACGTCGACGGCCCGCTCGGCCTCGCGAATCTCACCGTAGGCGCGCTCCAGGACGGCGATGTACAGCTCCTCCTTGCCGCCGAAGTAGTAGTAGATCATCCGCTTGGTGGTGCGCGTGCGCGCCGCGATCTCGTCGACGCGAGCGCCCGAGTAGCCGCGCTGGGCGAACTCACGCGTGGCTACGTCGAGGATGTCGGCGCGGGTGCGCTCGGCGTCGCGCTGGCGCTCATGCGTGTTGACCGCCGCGGCTGAAGAGGACATGACTCTCCAGGTACAAGTAACGCACCGGTTCAATCAGTGTTTTCGTGCCGTGCGGCCACTGCCTCGTCCGATGCCTCGAGTCACATACACTGGCCGAGCAGGGAGCGTGGATGCTAATCGAGCTTCGCCAGTACCGGACACACCCCGGCCAGCGCGACAACTGGGTCAAGTACATGGAAGAGGTCATCATTCCGTTCCAGACCTCCAGGGGCATGACTATCCTCGGCAGTTGGGTCGGCGAAGACGAAGACGACCTGTACGTGTGGCTGCGACGCTTCGAGAGCGAAGAGGAGCGCCAGCGACTGTACAGGGAGGTCTACGAAAGTGAGCACTGGAAGAACACCATTGCGCCGCGCATCCCTGAGATGATGGATCGGGAGCGAATGAAAGTTTCCCGAATGATCCCCACGCCGCACTCCAACATGCGCTAGCCGCGACATCACCCTCCGAAACGCTGCTTCGTGGCACGTCGCCGAAGGTGAGCTGCTTGCCTGAACCGCCGGCGGCGCAAGGCGTGCGGCTGGAGTGGCGGGCCGTTCCCGAGCAGGTCCAGCTCACGTTCGAGCGCTGGGCGGGCAGTCGTGTGGCGTCGGCCACCACTCAGCCAAGCGGTTTCTCACCCGGAGTAGCAGCGCGTGTGCAGCTGGCGAATGGCCAGGGCATGTTCGTCAAAGCAATTGGCCCGTGGCCAAATACCGAGTCGCCTGCCATGCATCGTCGCGAGGGGCGCATCGTCTCCGCCCTGCCCCCGAACGTGCCTGTACCGCGTCTGCGCTGGTCTCACGATGAGGGCGAAGGCGGCTGGGTGCTGCTGGTCTTCGAGCAGGTCGATGGTCGGCACCCGGCACAACCGCACGAGCGCGAGTGCCGCAACCTGAGCCAGGGGTGTGCGCCGGCGTGCGCTAACCTCGACGGGCCGCCGCGGATAAGAGATTGCGAGTCCTGCACGACTCAAATCTCTTGGCGGAGACGGACATGCACGAGCGCGAG
>CBJLVJ010000825.1:0-1926 GCA_966426465.1 uncultured bacterium
CAGCCCGCCCAGCGCGCCGTCGTTCCCGTCCAGCAGGATCCACACGCCCGAAAACAGCAAGCCCACCGCCGCTACTTGGCCGACGCGAGCGGCGACGGTGCTCGCCCAGCGCAGGTCCTGCCCGGCGAACCACAGCAGGCCGCGAAGCACGCGCCCGCCATCCAGCGGGTACGCCGGCACCAGGTTGAACACACCCAGCGGCAGGTTCATCGTGGCCAGCCACAGGCCGAGCGCCGCGGCCGGCGGTGCGACGTCCCACAGCAGCCAGCTCACGAGCGCGCCCACCAGGCCAATCGCGACGCTGGTGAGCGGTCCGAGCAAGGCGATGGACAGCTCGGCACGCGGGCTGGGCGACTCGCGCGTGATGTGCGCCATGCCGCCGAGCAGAAACAAGCTGATCGTCCGCACCGGGATACCGAAGGCGCGCGCGACGAGCGCGTGGGCCAGCTCGTGGGCGTACAGGCTGACCACGGACAGCAGCGCCGCGACGACCGCGAGTGACCATAGCTCGACCTGGCCGAAGCCGAGCCGCAGGCCGCGGAAGGTGGAGTAGGCCACGTACACCAGCAGCGCCGCCAGCAGCAGCCAGCTCCAGTTGGCCGTGAACTGAATGCCGAACAGGCGAAACAGGCGCAGCGAGGGCTGTCTGGGAGGTTTGACGACTGCCGATCGGATTGTTGCCAAAGGCCTGTGGGGTCCAGCCTGTGGGTGTCGCCTCAGTGGATCAGGAGCGGCAGGACAAAATAGAGCACGATCAGCACCAGCAACAAAGAACCGATGACCACCGCCACCCGACGCAGATCGGTGAAGACGTAGGCGTACTCGTCGCGGTAGGCGGAAAACGGCTTTGCGGCCGATTTCGCCGGCGCTGCCGCGCGGCTGCCGCCAGCCCCGTCTCTGGCGATTGCCCGTTCACGGGCAGGGCGGGCCGGCGCCTGAGGCGGCGCGGCGTCGGTCGTCTCGGTCGCCTCGTCGTCGGCGACGAGCGTCGTCTCATCGGGCTCAGCCGCCGGTTCGCTCGTTCCGAAACGATAGCGACGCTCGCCGGCAGGCCGGCGACGGTCGCGCTCGCGCCGAGCGGCCATCCGACGCTGGAGATCCCGATTAACGCGTGGCATAACGCAGGCTCCGATTCCTTCGGGAGTATAACGCCGGTCTGGTCAGCGGCTAATAGTGCCGCCGCCGAGCACGTATTCGCCGTCGTACAGGACGAGCGCCTGGCCGGGTGTCAACGCCTTCTGCGGCGCGTCGAAGTCGACCACCAGGTCGCTCCCGTCGCGACGCACGGTGCAGGCTACCTCCTGAGAGCGGTAACGCGCCTTGCCCATGGCGCGCAGTGGCTCTGAGGGCGGCTCGCCGTCGATCCAGTTGACTTCCTCCAGGCGGCAGCTCGACTTCAGCAGCGCCTCGGGACCGCCCACGACGACCGTACTGGTGGCGGGCTCGAGCGCGGTGACGAAAAGCGGCTCGCCAGCGGACACACCCAGCCCGCGACGCTGGCCAATCGTGTGCAGGGCCACGCCGCGGTGCTCGCCCAGCACGCGCCCCGCCTGGTCGACGATCGGCCCGGGCTGCAACACCTCTGGCGCGTAGAGCTCGATGAACTCGGTGTAGCGCTTGAACGGCACGAAGCAGATGTCCTGGCTTTCGGGCTTGTTGGCCACCGACAGGCCGAGGTCCGCCGCCAGCTGGCGCGTTGATGACTTGGTGTAGTCGCCCAGCGGCATCATGGCCGCGCCCAGGCGGTCCTGGGACATCACGTACAGCACGTAGCTCTGGTCCTTGGCCGGATCGGCGGCCTTGCGGAGCCGATTCGGGTGACCATGCTCGATGCGCGCGTAGTGGCCGGTGGCGACGTACTCGGCGCCGAGCTGGCGTGCCTTGACCAGGAGCGCGTCGAACTTGATGAACTGGTTGCAGCGAATG
>CBJLVJ010000826.1:0-1924 GCA_966426465.1 uncultured bacterium
GATGTCCAGCGGCTCGGCGCGCACCCTGCCCGTCGCCACCACCTCGGCGTGCTTTCTGAGAGCGCGCTGGAGGGCTTCCTCGGCAGCCTGAAGCGCTGTCGGGCTACCCTCCAGGACGTACTGCTCGAAACCGCCAATGCCCCATCCGACAACGTCGCATAGCCCCTGCCAATCGGCAGGTGGTGGAGGCAAACGCCGCGGTCGGCGTGTGGCGTGGAGCGCGGCCCGACTCGCGGCGCGTGTGTGCGTCAGCCCGGCGGCGAGTGCGTCGACGCCCACCATGTACCGCTCGATTTCGTCCGGTGTAACGCGCCGATACGGTCGATAGCGCAAGACCGGACTGAAGCGCATCGCCTCAGCTGCACGAGCGGTCTGCCCGATCAGCGCATCGGCTTGCAGCGCCGCGGTGCGGGCGGACTCCAGGTGCTCGAGTGCTTCCTCTTCGGCTGGAGCAAGCATCGCGTCGCGAATGGAGGTCTGGAACTGTTCGATGAGTGCGTCCGCCAGGACGCTGGTCGCGCGCCGGGCTTCGGCGCGGTAATCGGGCGGCATGACAAACGCGTTCAACACAATCGCGATACCGCCGCCAATAGCTGTCTCGGCGAATCGACCGGCGCCCCATCCAATGTTGCCTTGTGACAGCGCGTACACCAGCAGGCCGGTCACCGAGACCTCAGTGCCGAGCAGCGCGTAGGCGTGGAGCCGCACGCTGACCACCAGACCGACGACGATCAGCAGCCCGACGATGACCGGTCGCGGCGCATTGACCAGGCTCTCGCTCGCGGCCGCGAGCAGCGTGCCCAGGACAATGCCGACCAGCGCCCCGCCAGTTGCCCGGAGTGAGCCGGCCACGGTCGGTTTCATGCCGTTCAGGGCGCCGAAGACGGCGAACAGCGGCGCGGCATCGCCGATCGCGTTGCCAGCCAACCAGGCGATCGCCGTGGCGATGCCCGTCTTGACGATGCGCGTGCCCGGCCACCCCACCAGCAGCAGTCGGCGAGCAAATGCGCGCACGGTGCCCCGCGGCCACGCCGCGGTGGCTGGGATCAGCCTGGCTCGAGCCATGCCCCAAGCACAGCGTAACTGGCGAGGCTGGTCGCGTAGGCTACGTGAGCATGACGCACAGCCAGTCGTCTCGCGAGCCCGTGCGCAGTCGGCCGCTCCTGCCGACGGACTACGGCGTCCCCGCTACGGAAGAGGGCATGGTGGCCTGGAGCTGGGCCGTCGAGCAGCTCGAACGCGCCCGCAACTTCTGGTTCAGCACCACTCGCCCCGACGGCCGCCCGCACGCCATGCCCGCCTGGGCGGTGTGGCTCAACGATGCGCTGTACTTCGAAGGCAGTCCTGAGACGCGCCGGGCCCGGAACCTGGCCGCCAATCCAGCCATCGTCGTTCACCTGGAGAGCGGCGACCAGGTGGTGATCCTCGAAGGCGACGCCCTGGAAGCTGGTCGGCCCGAGCCGGCCCTGGCCGAGCGCCTGGCCGCGGCGTTCGAGGCCAGCTACGGACAGTCGCACGACTATCATCCGTCGGCGACCCAGTGGGACAACGGCGGGCTGTGGGTGCTGCGTCCCAGGGTCGCCTTCGGCTGGACCGAATTTCCCAACGCGCTGACCCGCTGGCGCTTTCCAGGCTGAGCGGACTCACCGCCGCGCGCGCTCGCGGCACCGGCGGTCGAGAGCTTCGACAGGCCAGCGCCTCGGATACGCGGAAAGACTGCGCAAATCCGCCGCCGCTCGATGTCGATCTGGCAAGAGGTCGATTGTTTAGAAGGTGAGACCTTCCGAGGAGGCCAGCGCCGCTGGCGCGTGGGTGTTCAACGCTGGTCTGCACCCACCAGGTACGGCCACGGTCGTGCGCCTGAATCAGGGCGAGGTCCTCATGACCGACGGCCCGTACACCGAAGGCAAAGAGCACGTTGGCG
>CBJLVJ010000827.1:0-1921 GCA_966426465.1 uncultured bacterium
CGGCGGCCCCGACACGCCGCGCACCGCCATCACCATCAACTCGATCAAGATCGACGAGAGCTGACGCTATTCCCCAGAGGGGTCCCACTCGGCTACCAGCGTGTCACTGATCCCTCGAGCGAGGCCTGCTCCCGCAGGGTTCCCTCCGGGAAGTCAGTTCACCAGGGAGGGCGTTACCTCGCGGACGCGCTCGACGATGCTGGGCAGGACTTCGAGCAGGCGGTCGATGTCGGCGTCGGTGGTGCGCATGCCTGTGGTCAGCCGCAGGCTGCCGCGCGCTTCCGACTCTGGCAAACCGAGCGCTTTGAGCACATGCGAGATCTCGAGCGTGCCCGAGGTGCACGCCGAGCCGCTCGAGGCGTAGATGCCTTCCTGGTCCAGGTTCAGCAGCAGCGACTCGCCGTCGGCCCCGGCGATGGCGAAGCTGGCGCTATTCGGCATCCGTTCGGTGGGATGCCCGGTGAGCCGCGCGCCCTCAATCTGCCCGGTGACCCCGGCAATGAGGCGGTCGCGCAGCCGCGACACGTGGGCCACCCGCTCGCTACGTTCAGGCTCGCCGTAGGCCAGCTCGAGCGCGGTCATCATGCCCACCACGTACGCGACGTTCTCGGTCCCGGCGCGGATGCCCCGCTCCTGGCCGCCACCGCTGAGCAGGTGCACCAGCGGCGTGCCGCGCCGCAGATACAGCAGCCCCACGCCTTTGGGCGCATAGAACTTGTGCCCTGAAAGCGCCAGCGAATCCACGCCCATCGCCTCGACATCAATGGGCAGCAGTCCACCCGCCTGCACCGCGTCGGTGTGCACGATGGTGCCCGGGTTGCGGGCCTTGACCGCCCGGGCGATCTCGGCCACCGGCTCAATCGTGCCCACCTCGTTGTTGGCGTACATGATCGAGACCACCGCGGTATCAGGACGCACCGCGTCGGCCACCTCGCGCGGGTCCACCCGCCCGACCTCATCCACGCCGACGTAGCTGACCTCGAAACCGAAATGCTGCTCGAGCCACTGGCAGGCGTGCAGCACGGCATGATGCTCGACACGCGAGGTCACCACGTGGTTCCAGCCGCGCTGCTCCTTCAACGCGATGGCGCTGCCCTTGATCGCCAGGTTGTCGCTTTCGCTGCCGCAGCCGGTGAAGATGATCTCGTTGGCGCGGCAGTTCAGGACCTGCGCGATACGGTCGCGTGCGTTGTCCAGCGCGCGGCGCGCGCGACGCCCGACGGCGTACACGCTGGACGGATTGCCCCAGTCCTCGAGCCAGTACGAGCGCATGGTCTCGAACACGCGCGGGTCGACGGGCGTGGTGGCCGCATTGTCGAGGTACACCGGTGCGGACACAGCGCCCGGATTCTAGTGCTGAACCAGCGGGATGTGCCGCACTATTCCGTCCGAGACGTCGACCAGCGCGACGCTCGGACCGCCTTTGCCCGGGAAGGGCAGCCCGGTGGTCCCGACGTTCACGAAGTAGCGGTACTCGCGCTCCAGCATCACCCGCTCGCTGGTCACCAGTTCAGCCGCCCGCGTGAGGCCCGCCTTGCGCCATACGCGCGCGTGGTGACTGTGGCCAAACGCCCAGATCCGGCGCTGGTGCTCGTCCAGGGCCTGCCAGGCTCGCACAAAATCGCGGCCGATCTGGCTGGTGCTCAGCGACGGTGTCAGACGCGGGTCGCCGTGGGACAGCAAGATCGGGCCTGCGCACGCCGTTCGCGGCAAGCCGAGAACCCACGCCTTCGACACCGGAGCAACGCGGTCCTGCCAGTCCAGGTCGCGGTTGCCGACGATCGCCACGTCGGCGACATCTCGAATCCGCCGCACACAGCCATCGGCGTCGCCGCGGCCCAGGTAGTCGCCCAGGAAAGCGAGTCGGTGCGCGCCCGCGGACCGCAGCGCTCGCACTGCCTGTTCCAGCGCCGCCAGGTTG
>CBJLVJ010000828.1:0-1918 GCA_966426465.1 uncultured bacterium
AGTCGGCGAATTGCTCGACCGCTCCCACCAGCGTTGGCACGGTATCGATGTTGGCCCGCGGATAGACCAGGGCGATCTTCATGCGCGTGCCACTTGCCTCAGGCCTAGCCGCTGCAGGACGCCCGCGATCTGCTGCTCGGCAACTGGCAGGTCGTACTTGTCGCGGACCAGCTGAAAGGCCGGCTCCACCAGGCTGCTGCAAACATCGGGCTGATCCAGTACGAGCACGATCGAGCGCGCGAACGCAGCCGCGTCGTCGGCGATGAGCAGGTGCCTGTCATCTTCCACGTCCAGGCCTTCGGCGCCGAGCGTGGTCGAGATCACCGGCGTTCGACACGCGAATGCTTCGAGGATTTTGAAGCGCGTGCCCGATTCCCAGCGCAGCGGGACGAGCGCCGCCGCGCTCGCGCGGAGATACGGCACGATCGAGGGAACCTCGCCGGTCACATGCACCCGTGGACCTCGTCGGGCCAGGATAGGCGCCGCCGGACTACGCCCGACAAGGTAGAGGTGCACGTCGGGCCACAGCCGCCAGACCTCCGGCATGATCTGATCGACCAGCCAGACGGCTGCGTCCACATTCGCGGTTCCCTGTGAGAGCGTGCCAGCGAACAGCAACGCCGGCTGCTCGAGCTGTGCGCGTGAGTCGTCCTCAAGGTAGGCGTCGACGTCGATCACGTTCGAAACAAGCATCACGCGGTCCGGACTCGGCGCAATCGACCGAAAGTACGCCGCATCTACCTCGGATACGGCCGTGGTGATATCGACGGAGCGCGCGCCGCGACGCTCCTCCGCCTCCTTTGTCCTGCCCTCCGTCAGGATGCGCTCACGACGCGCTGGATTCGATTCGAACGGCAGCTCGCGCAGGATGAAACGGGACCAGACGCACTCGGTCTCCAGCACCAGCGGGACACGGAGATCGTCTCGGAGCGCATCCACCAGGTCGTAGGAGATGCCGCCGAAACCCAGCCAGACCACGTCCGGGTGGTTGTCGTCAATCCAGCTTCGCAGTCCGGCCACCACGGCCGGGTCACGTTGCGTGGCTTGAGAATCCTGACGATGCTTCTGGAGCCGTGCGCGCAGGCTCGCCGGAACGGCTCGTCGCATGAGCCTTCGCATCAGCGGCGGTCGCGCTGGCTGGTCGGGAAACACCACGTCGTGACAGAAGCTCAGCACATGGGCCCGCGCGTGTTCTCGGTCCGGTGTGTCTGGCTGCTGGGTGAGGTACAGGCTGGTTTGAGCGGTGCGAGCCAGCGCGCGCAGCGTGTTGTAGGTGCGTAAACGGGGCCCGCCGAACGCCGGGTAGCCGAAGATCGGCGTGACGTACAGGACGTGCGGTCCTGTCATGCCGCAGATAGCGCACTCAGCACCGAGCCTGCGTGGCGGGCGGCGCCAATCAGCCCTTTCGACGCGCGCGCTTCGTGAAAGCGGACCCGCGCTTCGCGCACGAGGGCGGCCGCGATCGAGGAAGCGCTCGCGAGCGGGCGGTCGCTGTAGCCGAGCTTGCGACGCTCTGCACCGGTGGCCTGAGCGACCAGCCAGGCCTGGCCCGTGGTCAGGCGACCGCGCCAGACGCCCTGGCGATCGACAATGACGCCGCGTACCCCGTCGCGCTTCCAGGCTTCGCCTCGGCCAACATTGCGTTTCGCCTCGCGCCCGAACTCTTCCAGCATCGCCGCCTCGTAGGGCAGGTCCACGAACGCGCACAGCTCGCGCGTCTGTGCCTCTGGTTGTCTTACCAGAGCTTCATACAGCACGGTTCGCAATCGGTTCGGGTGGGTCACGGCGTACGCGCGTGCAGCGTGGATCGACTCGAGCCAGCGCTGGCCATAGGACAGCACAGATCGCGACGATTCGAACGGCACGCCCAGCAACGAGCTGGCGACGTCGATCGAGTCGCGAACCACGTTCACGAACA
>CBJLVJ010000829.1:0-1918 GCA_966426465.1 uncultured bacterium
GGTTGAAGCGAGCGGTCTGGCTAGCTGGATCGATGTTATACGCCGGCGCGAGGTCTCGCAGCGTCTTGAGCACCGCCGCCAGTGAATCACCGCTGAAGACAAAGTCGTGATCCGAAAGATGATTGATGTGCGGCTCGATGCGCGGCGGCACCTGTGCCAGACCCAGGCCGGCTGGCGCGGCATCGTCGGTTGAAGGCTGCAGCAGACCGGCCTGAACCGGATCGACTCGGGCGATAATTGCCGCGGCGCGAATATAGTTGATCAGCCGCTGAATCGGCGTGCCGGACTGGGGCGGATCGTGCGCTCCCAACAGCGCCACGACGAAATCCGCAGGCATACCGCGCACGATCGCTTCAGCCCCGCTGATCGGATGGTGCGCGCCGGTGTCGGCGATGGTCTGCTCGACCAGCTCGCTGCCATCATCGTTCCACTGGAAGACGGTGACTTTCTGGATGTCGTGCCAGAGCGGCGCGGCCAGGGTAATCGCGGGGTCGATCGCGCCCGATTCCGAAACCAGCCCGTACCGCTGGTCGTAGGAATCCATGAACTGTTGGGCGAGGGAAGCGTTGGTCCATTCGTGCAGCGCCAGCCCGCCCGGGAACGAATGGTGGCCGGCGTACGTGCTGCCTGGCGCCGACCAGAATGCCTGGGGCGCTTCGTTAGGATCGCTCACCGGCGGGAAGATGCCTTCAACCGTGACCTGGTCAGAGATCAGCCCGGCCGCGAGCAGCTCCTGGCGCACCTCCTCCTTGTCGGCACGCGTGGGGCTCTTCAGCTGATACAGGGGAGCCGGGTTGTTCAGCACGGCGAGCGTGCTGGTGCGGATCAGCTGATCCGGCAATGCGTCGGCCATGGCCAGAATCGCGTCGTTGGTGGCCATGACGCGCGTCGACCGACGCGCCAGCGCCATCGCTTGCTGGTTGCCAGCGGTGACGGCGGACATCGGCGCGG
Source organism: uncultured bacterium (assembly GCA_966426465.1). Taxonomy (GTDB): domain Bacteria; phylum Chloroflexota; class UBA6077; order UBA6077; family CF-72; genus CF-72. The sequence continues at coordinate 952 of CBJLVJ010000829.1, forward strand.
GCGGCGGCGCTGCTTCGAGCGTGCTCAGTCGCGTCGGGCAGCAGCCCCCATCGTCGGCGCGAGCCAGCGTCTCACCCGTATGGCTGGCGAGGGCAACGGCCGCCGCCAGGCCGCCCGCCAGAAACGAACGTCGGCTCGGCCGCTGGACCAGCGCTGGCGTCGGGGTATTATTAGTGCTCACGTCGGCCAGGCTACCCCAGGCGCGTGTTAACGGAGGCCACGCGGGGTGTCACCGATCGGTTTCGTGTGTTCGGCATATCTGACGGAAAGGAGCCCATAGCCCGTTGGCCGCGACATCGCCCGCCCGCGGCCAGAGGGGGAGCTAGCAAAAAGACGGGAGCGGGCTCCAGTACCGTTGGGGAGGGACGCACCCTATGCCTGCACGCAGTTTGGGTGGTCTGTTCGGACCGAGCGCGGTGGCACTGGCCCTGGCTGCCGCGCGACCTGTTATTCGCCAGGGCGCGTCTGGTCAGCTCGCGGTGAGCGTTCTGTTAACGCTCATCCTGGCCGGCGGCGTCGCCTGGTTCGTCGACAGCCGGGTCACAGAGCTCCTGTTGGCCCAGCTTGTCGAACGCGCGACCGACCAGGTCGAGCTCGCGGTCTTACCGCGCATGACGCTTGCGGATTTTGAACCGCCGTATACGCCCGCCAAGCTCGACGCCTTGAATACCCAGCTCGACCCGATCCTCGATCGGGCGCGGGAGTCGGGCTCGGGCATTATCAGAGTCAACGTTTTCGCCCGGGATGGCACCGTGCTGTACTCCGACGTCGCCAGCCTGCGCGGTCAGGTCGTCTCGCCACTGAGCGATCAGCTCCTGGCAGCCGCCCTGTCCGGGTCTGCCGGCGCGCAGATCACGCATCTCGCACAACAGGAAACGGCCGACCTGGACCCGCGCTACGGCACCGCGATGGAGGCGTACGTGCCCTGCATCCTGGATGGCCGCGTAGCCGGCGCGTACGAGTTCTA
>CBJLVJ010000830.1:0-1911 GCA_966426465.1 uncultured bacterium
ACCTACGATCGCGGTTGATGGGGATACGCCAGCGTCATTCGGGTCGGAAGGTTACGGCCGCGGCGCCGAGGGTCACGACGGCCCACGCCGCCAGCAGCGCCAAAGGCCCGAGCACACCCTGAGCCGAGTTGTCGCTCAGCGCGGCGCGCGTGGCGTCGGTGAGCGCGGCCGCCGGCAGCGCGTGCGCCAACAGGTCTGCCGCGTCGGGCAGTCGGTCGAGCGGGAAGATGAATCCCCCCAGGAGCAGAAAGACCAGGTACAGACCGTTGGCCACGGCGAGCGTGGCTTCCGCCCGGAGGGTGCCGGCCATCAGCAGACCAAGGCCGGCGAACGCAGCCGTACCCAGGATCAGCGCGAGCAGCCCCGCCACCAATGAGCCAGTCGGCGACCAGCCGAACGTCAGCCGGGCGATGCCGATGAGCAGCACCACCTGGACCAGCTCGATCAGCAACACGGCCAGCGTCTTGGCGGCGATCAGGCTCGTGCGTGGCAGCGGCGAGCCGAGCAGCCGTTTGAGCGCGCCGTAGTACCGCTCGTAGGCGGTGGCGATGCCCAGGCTGACCATGCTGGTGGACATCACGGCCAGCGCCAGCAGGCCGGGTACCAGGAAGTCCGGTGGCGTGGCGGCCACCGCGCCGAAAAAGATGAGCAGCACCACCGGCACGACGATGGTGATGAGCAAGCTTTCGGCGCGGCGCAGGCTGAGGATCAGCTCGACGCGCAACTGGGCCAGGAGAGCACGCACGGATGGTCTCAGATTATTGATCGCGGCCCGCGCCGGGAGTTAGCAAACTAAGTCCACAAAGTCATTGACTTATACGCAGAACGGGTGTAAGGTGGCGGCGTGCGACCCGGTCTCGTTGTCCTGGCCTTCGGCACGCTCCTCGACGGCGTCTATCACGCCGTTCCCGACGCGCCGTTCGGGCAGCTGCTCGGCCCAGCGGGCTTCAACGCCCACCTGGTCATCTTCGTGGGCATGCTGCTCGTCCTCGGCCACCTGCTGCGGCAGGGCCTGCGCACTCCCCGTCGCACCACCCCATCTGAGTGAGGTCTGTTGCTCATGCCTATCGGCGGTTTCCTCAACGCTTTTCCGCCCGCGTTCTTCCTCGTCGTCCACCTGGCCGCGTTCATCATCGGCGCCTACTTCGCCTCGCGTGCCTTCAATGCCGAATCCCCGGCGCTCGGCTGGGGCTTCACCCTGTTCGCTATCGCCGAGCTGGTGTACATGACCTACCACCTCGACTGGACCGTCTTCCTGTTTGCTCACACCATCGCCGAGGTGCTCGATCTGGTGGCGTTCATCCTGGTCTTCGTGGGCGCAATCCAGCCGGTTCTGGCTCGGGGTCGAGCCGGCGCCGCGCATGCCCGCGCGTAACGCACTGGCAGCCTTTGCCTGCCTGGCGCTGATCGGTTGTTCGAGTCCGGCTGGCGCAGCGACTTCGGCTGCGCCAGCCCACACCAGCCAGGTCGACCTGCCGCCCAGCTACAAGTTCGAGCCGGCCGCGATCCAGATCGCGCCGGGCACCACGGTCACCTGGACCAACCACGATAATTTCACGCATAGCGTGCAGGTCCAGGGTGATTCGCAGGTGCATACCATGCGTCCGGGTGAGACGGCGCAGATCACGTTCAATACGCCGGGTACGTTCAACTATGTCTGTACCCTGCACACGCAGAACATGAAGGGCTCGGTGCAGGTGGCGTGAGTCGGTTCGAGAGCCGCTTTTTCGCCAGTACGCGGGGCAAGATCGTGGTCTTGCTGCGCCGCGCCCGGCTCACGGTCGACGAGCTCGCGTCGGCTGTGGGACTGACGGACAACGCGGTCCGAGCGCACCTGGCCACCCTGGAGCGCGACGGCCTGGTGCAGCAGCACGGCGTGCGCCGCGGCGAAGGCAAGCCGGCCTCGCTGTA
>CBJLVJ010000831.1:0-1906 GCA_966426465.1 uncultured bacterium
CGAGCCGCCCAGCGCATCGACCAGCTGTCGCGCATAGGTCTGCTGCTGCTCGAACAGCGTCGACTCTCTGGCGGCCGAGACAGCCCAGCCCTGTCGACCGCCAGCCAGCGCCGCGAGCTGCTCGGCTCGCTCGGGCGCCGTGCCGGACGCGACCAGCGCCGCCGCCAGCGTAGCCCGCGGGGCCGGCCGCAAGCGTATCTCCTGGCAGCGCGAGGCAATGGTCGGCAACACGCCGCCGCGTTCGACCGCCGTCAGCAGGAACACCACAAAAGGCGGCGGCTCCTCGATGGTCTTGAGCAGACGGTTGCCCGCGTCTTCCGCGAGCTCTTCCGCGTTGACGATCACGTACACCTTGGCGCGCCCCATGACGGGCTTGAGCTGCGCATCGGACTGAATGAAAAAGACGTTGTCCGAGTACTCGCGCGCCGGCCCACCGGCCGCCGAGGGTCGCATCGAGATCATGCGCCGCTCCGGCGCTCGGCGGACTACCCGCACGTCGGGATGGACGCCGCGCTGAATGAGCCGGCAATGCTGGCACGTGTGGTCGGGCCGCTCCGCCACGTCTGGCGCCTGGCAGTTCAGCGCCTGGGCAATCTCGAGCGCGAAAGTCCGCTTACCAACCGAGCGTGGCCCGGTGATCAGGTAGGCGTGCGCCAGCCTGTCCGTCTGCAGCGCGCGGCGCAGCCACGCCAGCGCGTCTTCGTGGCCGATCAGCGTCACATGCCGGTGAGCGGCGGCGGCTGCACCCGAAGGTCGTTTTCGATGTGCCGCACCCCGTCGACGGCGCGCACCACCTGCTCCACCGCCTCGCGATCCTCTTCGGTGATGACCTCGCCTTCGATCCGCACCCGGCCGTCCTGCGCCACGACTTTGAGCCCGTTCACCCACACGGTCGCGTCGCCCAGCACGGTGGCTTCGACACGGCTCGCCAGCGACAGGTTGGCCAGGCGTTGCCTGTCCATGGCTGAGGGCTCCAGCGCGCGGCTGTCGACGATGGCCACGACGATCTCCACAGTTTCGGAGACGCTGAAGCGCCCGGTGTTGATGACCATGTCCCAGTGGTGCGACTCGAGCCAGTCGATGTTGAACAGGTAGCGCATATAGCCGGCGATGTCTCGGTCGCTGTGGCGGATCAGGTCCCGCGCACGGTCGCGGCTCAACGGGCCGGGCACCTCGTCGAAGCCGCGCTCCATCAGGCGCTCGATGCGCACATCCATGGGCGCGATGATCTGCAGGCGCAGGACGTTGCTCAAGCCCTTGAGTAGCTGCCCGCCGCCGAGCCCGACGATCACCACGTCGTCCTCTTCGGCCAGCTGGGTGGTGACCCGTCGGAGCACGCTTGCGTAGCGCCGGCGTTCTTCGTTGAAGCGTTCCCAGAACGTCGGCGAGCGTTCGCGCAGCTCGGGTGCGCGATCCCAGGCCACGTCCGATCCGCCGATGCGCTCGGCCAGCTGGACCAGCTCGCCGCGCTCGACCAGGCGGTAATTCAGGCGGTCAGCGAGTGCGCGGGCGACCGTGTCGCCCAGCGAGCCAGGATGGCGCGAGATTGTGATGACCGCCACGCCCTATGCGGCGTCATTCTAAGATGGACGTCACCTGACTGCATGTACTCGAATCGCGGCTGGTCGTATTCCTCTTTTCCGAACGTGAGCCAGACGCCGGCGTACCGTCGACGGCGAGTGCGAGTCCGCCTGCGGCTGCGCCTCCCAGGCCTGCCCCACCTGCCGGCGCTGCCCCGTCTACGACGCCCGAGCCTGCCACACCTGCCAGCCCCGCCGCGTCTGCTGAGCCTGCCAGGGCCGTTGAGTCTGGCGAGTCTGCGACGCCCGCCGACTCTGCCGCGCCCGAGGACGACGCTGCCGAGCCCGCCAGGCCGGCCGAGCTTGCCGAGCCTACCAGGGCTGCC
>CBJLVJ010000832.1:0-1903 GCA_966426465.1 uncultured bacterium
CGCATGTCGCGGCTGGCGTCCGACACACGCACGCAGGTCGTGGCCAAAGTCGAGACGGTCAACCCAGGTGGCTCGGTCAAGGACCGCATCGGCCTGGCGATGATCGAAGCCGCCGAACAGGCGGGGTTGTTGCGTCCGGGTGGCACCATCGTCGAGCCCACCTCGGGCAACACAGGCACGGGCCTGGCCATGGCGGCCGCGCTGAAGGGCTATCGGCTGGTGTGCGTCATGCCCGACAAGATGTCGACGGAGAAAATCGCGCTGCTGCGCGCCTACGGCGCCGAGGTGGTCGTCTGTCCGACGGCGGTGGCGCGCGAAAGCCCGCAGAGCTACTACAGCGTGGCGGACCGTCTGGCGCGCGAGATCCCGGGCGGCTTTCAGCCCAACCAGTACTTCAACCCGGCCAATCCCGCCGCCCACGCCGCGACCACCGGCCCCGAGATCTGGCGCCAGACCGACGGCCGCATTACCCACTTTGTCGCTGGACTGGGCACGGGCGGCACCGCGACCGGCGTGGCCCAGGTGCTCAAGCAGAACAATCCCGACGTGCAGATCATCGGAGCTGATCCGGTCGGCTCGATCTACTCGGCCGGCGACCACTTCACGCCCAAGATCTACAAGGTCGAAGGCATCGGCGAAGACTTCTACCCGAGCACCATCGACCTGTCGCTGATCGACCGCATCGAGGTCGTCGACGACAAGGAGAGTTTCCTGATGGCGCGGCGCATCACCCGCGAGGAAGGCATCCTGGTCGGCGGGTCGAGCGGCTCGGCCATGGTGGCCGCCATGCGCGTGGCCTGCGAGATTGACGATCCGAACGCGCTGATGGTGGTGCTGCTGCCCGACACCGGTCGCAACTACTTGAGCAAGATCTACAACGAGGAATGGATGCGCTCGAACGGATATCTCGAGCAGTTCCCGATGCACTCGGTGGGCGAGGTGGTTAGCCAGCGCTCGGTACACAGCAAGCTGCCCCCGTTCGTCGGCGTGCAGGCGCGCGACACGGTCCGCGCGGCCATTGACGCGATGCAGCACTACGGCATCAGCCAGCTGCCGGTGGTCGAGGGTGAGAGCGATGGCGATGGCGCGACGACGCGCATGGTCGGCTCGATTCAGGAGCGCACGCTGCTCGATCGCATCTACCGCGATCCGACCCTGGTCGATTCGGCCGTCGGAGCCGCGATGGATCCTCCGTTTCCGACCATCCAGCGCACGGCGGACATGGACGAGGCGTTCGACGTCCTGCTTGGCGGCGCACCAGCCGTGGTGGTGACCGATCGTGACCATCCGGTGGGTATGATCACCAAGCTCGACCTGCTGGAGTTTGTCGCCCAGGAGAGCCGGCGACGCCACCACCACCGATGACTTCTGACGGGTTTGCCACCCGCGCCATTCACGTCGGCCAGGAGCCCGATACCGCCACGGGCGCGGTGATCGTGCCGATCTATCAGACCAGCACCTACGCGCAGTCCGAAGTCGGCGTGCACAAGGGCTTTGACTACTCGCGCACGGCGAACCCGACCCGCGCCGCGCTCGAAGCCTGCCTGGCCTCGCTCGACAGTGGCCGCTTCGGCCTCGCCTTCGCCAGCGGCATGGCCGCCGAGGACACGCTGCTGCACCTGCTCGAGTCGGGCGATCACGTGGTGGCCTCGGACGACGTGTACGGGGGCACCTTCAGGCTGTTCCATCGCGTGCTCGAGCGAGCCGGACTGCGCTTCACCTTTGTGGATGGAACGCGCCCGGAGAACATCGAAGCGGCGCTCGAGCAGCGCACACGGCTGATCTGGCTCGAAAGCCCGACCAACCCGCTGCTCAAGCTCATCGATATCGCCGCCGTCAGCGAGCTGGCGCACCGACGAGACATCGTGGTGGCCGTCGACAACACCTTCGCCAGCCCGTATTG
>CBJLVJ010000833.1:0-1903 GCA_966426465.1 uncultured bacterium
GCGGCGTTCACCTGGACCTGGACCAGGCCATCTATCTCGCCCGCTGTCTCGGCGCCATCCTGGACTAGCAGCTTGGCACAGCAAACATTTGCTGCGCCGTGGCCACGGGTTGGACCCAGTCATCGCTGAGCCTCACTGGCGCGCGGAGGTGGATTGCGCGCGACGAGCTGCCAACCTGGACCTCGAAGCGACCGGCCTCGGCGGTCCACGCCGCCCGCTGTGGGTCGAAGTAGGCGAACGCACGCATACCCAGCCTGAGCTCGACACGCCGTGTCTCGCCCGGGCGCAGCTCGATCCTGGCGAACGCCTTCAGCTCCTTCGGTGGCCGCTCCAGGCACGCTTCTTCGTCGCGCACGTAGACCTGCACTACCTCCCCTCCGGCGCGCGCGCCGCGGTTGGCCACGTCGACGCTGACCGTCAGCTCACCGCCGGGCTGCAGGTCGTCAGCGCTCAGGCGGAGGTTCGAGTACGCGAACGTGGTGTAGGACAGGCCGTGCCCAAACGGGAACAGGGGCTCGATCCGGCGCGCATCGTAGTGGCGATAGCCAACCATGACGCCCTCTTCGTACCGCACGGTGCCGTCGTTGCCGGGATAATTGGGGAACGCGGGGTTATCCTCGATTCGCTTCGGAAAGGTCTGGGGCAGACGCCCGGATGGATTGACGTCGCCGAACAGAACATCGGCGATCGCATTGCCGCATTCCTGGCCCGGGTACCACGCCTCCAGCACCGCCGCGACCTGCTCCAGCCAGGGTATGGTCACCGGTCCGCCGGTTTGCAGCACCACTACCGTCCTCGGGTTGGCGTTAGCAACCCGCGTAATCAGCTCGTTCTGGCGGCCAACCAGGTCCATGTGCGGCCGGTCGCTACCCTCCGTGTCCCATTCGCCAGTCAAACCGGCGCACACCACCGCCACGTCGGAGGACCGCGCGAGCTCCACGGCCCGCTCGATCGCCTCGTCCCCAAGCGGCCGCAACACGCCGACGTGCAACGCACGAATGCCCAGCGTTCCACTGGTCTGGGCAGCGTAGTCGATGGTGAGCTCGTACGTTCGACCCGCCTCCAGGTCAGCCGTGCCAATCACCTCCTGGCTGCCGGAGCCAAAATAGGTCTCTCCCGGCCGCCAGGCGTGCCAATTGTCCACGAGCACTTGCCCGTCGAGATACAGGCGGCTCAGGCCAGCGCTGACCAGTCCCAGCTGGTAGTGGCCCCCCAACTCCGGCGTAAAAGGAGTGGAAACACGTGCGGAGAAGCTCGCCACGTCGAGCCCCGGCGCGACGTCCTCGAACCACATCAGCTCGCCTTCGCTACGCTGTTCGTTGAACACCACCGGGCCCGACAGGTCGGGCGAGGCGAAGTACTCGACAGACAGTGGACCGTGGAGCGCCGGCAACAGGCGGTGGTTGGTACAGCCTGGCTCGTGTTCGACGTGGACCGCCGCCCCGGCTCGAGCGGTGATGCCCTCCACCGGGCTGACGCGGTAGTGTGCGTTCAGCTGAGCGCTGCCGCCACCCATGATCTGGGCCGCGGCGGCATTGGGACCGATGAGCGCGATCTTGCTCAGCGCGGCAGGATCGAGTGGCAGGATGCCATCGTTCTTCAACAGCACGATAGCCGCCGCTCCGGCGCGCCGAATCAAGGCTCGGTGCTCCGGCCGATCGCTGGCCTGCTCGGGCGGGATGGTCGGGTCATCGAAGCCGCCAACCCGCCCGATCAGGCGCACCACCCTGCGCGCGCTGTCAGCCACCGCCGAGGGACTGACCTCGCCCGAGCGCACCGCCTGCACGAGCTGCTCGCCGCGGAACCTGGTCGGCCCGGGCATCTCGAGGTCGAGACCAGCACTGGCCGCCGCGGCGGTGCTGGGGGTGGCGAACCAGTCGGACATGACCACGCCGTCGAAGCC
>CBJLVJ010000834.1:0-1898 GCA_966426465.1 uncultured bacterium
CGATGGACCCGACAACGTTGTACAGGCGGCGAATCTCTGTGGCATGCCGCCCGGCTGTAGCTGCTGACGCGTCGACCATAGTTTGCAGTCGAGGCACATCCTCAGGCGGCGTATAAATGTTGAGCGGACTGACCCAGCCGCCTGCCCGGCGCCCGATCAGCTCCATCATCCGCGGCTTGAGAGCGCCCACCCAGATGCGCACGGTGTGAGCGGGTCCAGGTCCTGGCATGTAGCCGGGGATATCGTAGTGCCGGCCGCGCGACACGACAGGTCCATTCGCCGTCAGCGCCTGGTGGACAATGTCCAGGGCTTCGGCGGTCGCGGCCACGGCCTCGGCCGGCGTACGCCTCGGGCCGCCCATGCCAGCAATCGCGTCCCAGAATGCACCGGCCCCGATGGCGAGCTCGGCACGACCATCGGTCAGGCGGTCAAGCGTAGCCACTGATTTCGCCAACATCGTGGGCGGACGAAGGGGGAGATCGGCGACGTCTGGCAAGAAATGGATCTGCTGCGTTTTGGCGGCGAGAAAGGTGATCAGCTTCCACGTGTCCAGAAACGTGTGGTTGTAGGCGTGATCCTGAATCGCGACCAGGTCCAACCCGGTCGCGTCAGCCAACTGGACCAGGCTGGTGATTGCCTCTATGTTGGCGGCCTCGGGCGTGACCGACAGGCCGAACTGCAGCGGAGCCCCGTAATCAGCCATGGCGAGCGTCTCCGGTGACGACTGAGCGCGTTGGGTCTGGGCGTTCGAGCGCAGGCCGATGCCGGCCCGCCAGGATCGTCATCGGCGTCCTTTGGATGTTCGCCTGAACTGTGCCGTGATCGCCGATCGCAGGCTATCGACGTCATACGGCCCGTCGTGCCGAGCGTTGTTGACGTAGAACGTCGGCGTGCCCTGTACTCCGCTGCGGTCGCCACTCGCCTGGTCGCGTGCAATCCGTCGCGCCACTTCAGGCGAGGTCCGGTCGCGCTCGAAGTGCTCGGGCTCAAGTCCCAGGTCGACGGCGTACTGATGAAGATCGTGATCTTCGAGTGCCTGCTGATGCTCGAACAGGTGCTCGTGCATGGCCCAGAACGCGCCCTGCGCATCCGCGGCTTCGGCAGCGGCTGCCGCGGCGCGAGCGTGCGGGTGAATGTCTTCCAGTGGGAAGTGCCGGAAAACAAAGCGCAGCGTCTCCGGGTACTCGCGCTGGAGCGCCTGGACGCTGTGTCGCGACATACGCGTATACGGACACTCGTAATCGCCGTACTGGACCAACGTCACCTCGGCCTCGGCCGGGCCCTGGATATGATCCTCCGCGGTAATCGGGCTCGCAAGATGTGCTGCGGCCGCCACGTCTACTGCCTGTCCTGGTCGATCAGCTGTTCATCCTCCGCTAGCGGTGGTCTGGGCACGCGTTCAGAAGCTGGCGCGTACACGGTTTGGTGCGCAGCAGAGTCTCGCGCAGCCGCTTGCCGTTCTTCCCTGGTAAGCGGTCGAGCTTCGCCGAGTCCGAGGCTCTCCTCGAGTGCTTCGCGGACTTCATCCTGTCCACGATCGTCTGGACGCAGCTCGCCCTGTGGTAACCCCGTGCGATCTCCGCGCGCCAGTTGATCTCGATCCTCGTCAGCCATGGTGTGATCCTTTCGCGGCGCTAGACATAGGAAGGCTTATCCGAACGTACAATCGATTGCCACCTTGTCAAGTGCGCTGGCGAGCGTCACAAGCTCCTGGTCGTTGAGCTTCGCGACGAACAGCTGGTGAACCTGGCGGAGGTGCACGGGCGCCGCCTCGGCCAGGCGAGCCACGCCCGCGTCGGTGAGCGCGATGACCACGCCGCGGCCGTCTGCATCGCTGTTGGCGCGGCTCACCAGGCCCTCAGCCACGAGCCGATCGATGCGCCGCGTCATGCCGGAGC
>CBJLVJ010000835.1:0-1896 GCA_966426465.1 uncultured bacterium
CTGGCGCCGCCGATGAGCACGCGCTCGTCGCCACCGCAACCAGCGCGACCAGGATTCGGACGCAATCGCTCCGCATATACCCCTGTGGCCTCCTTCGGCTCAATGTCACCGTGCGAAATGCGCCTCGGGCGCTAGGTCGGGTTCGGCTTCCAGCTCTGGAAGCGCTGCTCGATGCGCGACAGGATGTTCGTCATCACCACGCCCGTCGTGGCGAAGATGACCAGGCCGACAAAGACCTTCGACGTCTGGAACGTGGCGCCCGCGGTGGCCATCATCAGACCGACGCCGAGCTGGGCCGCCACGAGCTCGCCCACCACGACGCCCGTCAGGGCGTGCCCCAGACCCAGCCGCAGGCCGGTCAGGATGAACGGCACCGAGCCGGGCAGAACAACCGTACGGAACAGCTGGGCGTCGTTGGCCCCGAACGACCGAGCGGCCTTGATCAGCGCCGGATCCAGGTTGCGCACGCCCGCGGCGGTATTGATGACGATGGCAAAGATGGCGCCGAGGAACACCACCGCGATCTTCGAGTTGATGCCGATCCCAAACCAGATGATCAGGAGCGGCGTGAGCGCCACGCGCGGGATGCTGTAGAAGAAGGTCACGAACGGGTCGAGCGCTTCGTTCAGGCGCCGGTACCAGCCCATGAGCATGCCCAACGGCAGACCGATGATGATCGACAGCGCGAAGCCGTAGATCAGCTCCTGGCCGCTGACCCACATGTCGGGCCAGATGGAGCCCTTGGCGACGTACGCGACGAAGGCGTTGAAGATGTCGAGCGGCCCCGGCAGAAACAGCTCTGGCACCACGCGTCGGAACGCAGCCAATTGCCACACGGCCACGAAGACGAGTACCGAAGCGGCGCCGACGAGCAAGCCCTCGTAGCGCGCGAGCGCTCCGGGCTGGCCAGGTATGCGGACGGCCGGCACTTCCGGAGCGCGCGGATCCTGGGTCGGCGTGGGGGCGCTTACCGAAAAAGCCATCGCGCTATCTATGCGCTCGCGCGCACTTCCTCCTCGATGCTGCTCCAGATCTGATCTTCGTACTCCAGGAAGCGTGGGTCGCGCTTGATATTCAGCTCGCGTGGACGTGGCAGGTCGATGTCGACGCACGTCTTGACCCGGCCGGGCCGACAGGTGAACACCAGCACGCGGTCGGACAGATACACGGCTTCCTTGATGTCGTGGGTGATGAACAGCGCCGTCTTGCGCGTCTCGCCCCAGATGCGCAGCAATTCGCGCTGCATGAACTCGCGCGTCTGTGCGTCCAGCGCGGCGAACGGCTCGTCGAGCAGCAACATCTCGGGATCGGTCGCCAGCGCGCGGGCGAGGTTGACGCGCTGCTGCATGCCGCCCGACAGCTCGGTCGGAAACGCCTGCTCGAAACCACTCAGGCCAACGAGCCGAATCAGTTCGTGGGCGCGTTCGTCCCGTTCGTGCCGGCCGATGCGGCGCTGCAGCTCCAGGCCGTAGATCACATTGCCCAGGACCGTGCGCCAGGGCAGCAGACTCGGCTGCTGGAAGACCATCGCCCGGTCAGGTCCTGGACGGACGATGGGTTGCCCGTTCAGCTCGAGGCTGCCGCCCGAGATCGGCAGCAGTCCATCGACGGCGTTCAGGAAGGTGGTCTTGCCACAGCCGGAGGGACCCACGATGGACACGAATTCGGCCGGGCGGATCTCCAGGCTGGCGCCGTTGACGGCCAGGAAGGGACGCGCCGAGCGCTCGATCCAGTAGTGGATGGTGACGTCAGTGGCGCGGAGCTTGGCGTTGGTGGCAGGGGCATACGTCAGGCCCGAACGGTCGACGGGCAGCTTCCCATTGCCGATGGCCACACCTACTCCCTCTGCTGTGCCACGGGCGCGACACGGTTGGTCTGATAATCAGCCCGTAGCAG
>CBJLVJ010000836.1:0-1886 GCA_966426465.1 uncultured bacterium
AAGTGGGGCGCCGGCGAGTCGTACTTCCTGGGAGCGATCGCGGCGATGAGCGTGCTCGCCGCCACGTGGGTCGGGCGTTTCCTCGACTCTACGCCGGCAACGCGCTTGCGCTCTGGCCTGGCCATGGCGCTGCTCATCCAGGCCGTGCTGCTCTCGCACGCCGCACTCAGCACGGCGCTGCCGTGGCTGCCCGATCGAGGTCCGCAGAGCATGTTCCTCGGGCGTGCGCCGAGCTTCGAGGACCAGCAGCTGGCCCAGTTGATCTAGAGCGAGATCCGCGCGACGCACGGGCCGGTGCTGTCTGAGGACCCAAGCTTCGCCGTGGTCGCCGGCCAGCCGCTCATCGGCAACGCCACCCACTTGCGCAACCTGTATCAGGCCGGCCTGTGGGATCCGAGCCCGATGGTCAACGACGTGCGAGCCCACAGGTACGCTATCGTGATTCTGGACGCCGAGCTGTATCCAGAGCCGGTACTGGCCGCGATCGGACAGTCCTACTTTCTGGACCGCAGCGTTCAGGTCAACGGCGCAACTTATCGAATCTTTTTGCCCGGGACCCAGTGAGCACCACGACAGCTCTGCCTCTGTATGCCGTCACGCCGATTACCCTCCGCGCTTCCGTCGTCATTCCCTGTTTCAACGAGCGCCAGACGGTCAACGAGCTGATCGACCGGGTCCTGGCGGTACCGGTCGAGAAGGAGGTCATCGTCGTCGACGATTGCTCGACCGACGGCACGCGAGAGCTGCTGCAACGGCGCGCGGACGAGCGCTCGGACATCACGCTGCGCCTGAGATCTCGCAATGGAGGCAAGGGAGCGGCCGTCCAGGAGGGCCTCAGGTACGCCACGGGCGACGTGGTGATCATTCAGGATGCCGACCTGGAGTACGACCCGGGCGATTACCCGGTGCTGCTGCGGCCGATTCAAACCGGCAAAGCGAGGGTCGTGTACGGCTCGCGCTTCATCGGCGAGCACCGCGCGATGTACTTCTGGCACTCGCTGGGCAATCAGTTCCTGACGCTGTTGTGCAACGCGCTGTTCGACACCACGCTCACCGACATGGAGACGTGCTACAAGGTTTTCACCATCGACATCGCGCACCGACTGCGGCTGCGCGAGCCGCGCTGGGGCTTTGACCCTGAGATCACCGCGCGTATCTTGAAGATGGGTAACCGCATTTACGAGGTTCCGATCTCGTACGCCGGCCGCGAGTTCAACGAGGGCAAGAAAATCTCGTGGCGAGATGGGTTCGTCGTGCTGTGGACCCTGTTGCGCTACCGCTTCCTCGCATAAATGGACCACGGCAGTCTTCCCCGGAGGGGACCCACAGGGGACTTTGCTCGGGAGCGCGAGGCGGCTACCAGCACGAGCGCAGTGGGAACGTCACGCTGAATGGGCGACCGCGTGGCCGCAACGGCAACCGCGGCGCAACCGCGCGTGCGGCTTGGGGGGTGGCGACGCATCCTGCCGCTCAGGTGGTCGATCTCGCCAGACGCGTCGGCGGCGCTTGGTCTGTTCGCCGCCGCGCTGGTGTTTTATTACCCGCTCGTCTTCCTGGGGCGGGCGCTCGTGGACTACGACGCGTTCGTCTACTTCTACCCGCAACGCGTCTTTCTCGCTCGCTCGCTGCTGGCCGGGCACATTCCGCTATGGGACCCGAACCTCTTCCTGGGCGCCCCATTCCTGGCCAATCCGCAGACCGCGGTGCTGTATCCCCCGTCGTGGCTCTTCGTCCTCGGGCCCGTTCAGGCGGTCTACGCGGCCCAGCTGGTCCTGCACGCGTTTCTGTCGGCGTTCTTCACGTACCTGCTGGCGAGGCACGCGCTGGGCGCACTGCCTCTGGCGGCAGCCATCGGTGGGCTGGCGTACGCGTTCGGCGGCTTCGCG
>CBJLVJ010000837.1:0-1878 GCA_966426465.1 uncultured bacterium
CGCGCTGGACCAGGCCGCCGTCAACGCCATGCGCGAACGCCTCAAGGCTATCCAGATGGACGGCGTGGTCGTGATCGGCGAGGGGGAAAAGGACGAAGCGCCGATGCTGTACATCGGCGAGCGCATCGGCAATGGCATGGACCCGAAGGTGGACGTGGCCGTCGACCCGGTCGACGGCACGACGCTGCTGTCCAAGGGCTTGCCGAACGCCGTGTCGGTCGTCGCCATGGCCGAGCGAGGCACCATGTACTACCCGCCCGGGATCGTCTACATGGAAAAGCTGGCGGTGGGTCCTGCCGGGCGCGGCGTCTGCTCGCTCGAGATGGACATCGAGGAAAATATCGAGGCGCTGGCCTCCGCCAAGGGCGAGCGCGTGGACGACCTGACCGTGGTGGTGCTGGATCGCCCGCGCCACAACGAGCTGATCGACCGTATTCGGGCTACTGGCGCGCGTATCAAGCTGATCTCCGACGGCGACGTGGCCGGCGGCATCATGCCGTCACTCCCGGACACCGGCGTAGACATGCTGATGGGCATCGGCGGCTCACCCGAAGCCGTGCTGACGGCTGCTGCGCTGAAGTGCCTCGGCGGCGACATCCAGTGCAAGCTGTGGCCGCGCAACGACGACGAGCGTCACCAGGCGGAGACGCTCGGCCTGGGCCTCGACCGCGTGCTGAGCATCGATGACCTGGTCAGCGGCAACGACCTGTTCTTTTCGCTGACCGGTGTCACTGATGGCGAGCTCGTCAAAGGCGTGCACTATTTCCCGCACGGCGCCACGACCGAGACGCTGGTTATGCGCTCGCGGTCCGGCACCATCCGCCGTATCCAGGCAGTGCACAACTTCGAGAAGCTCGAGCGCTACGCGGACCTCGCCGGAATCTAGTTGCCAACAGCGGTGGCCTGCTCGAGCGCGTAGGCCACCGCCTGTTCGCGGGGCATAGCCTGCCGCTCGGCCCACGCGGCAGCGAACGCCGACGGGCCGAGGGCAGCCCCAGCGCTTCGGCAGCTCCAAACTGACGCGCGGCACGCGCCGGCTGGGTGCTGGCCGCGCCCGTGCTGATCGGAGTCTTCGGCCTGCGTGGTGCCATGCTGGTCAGCGGCGTGCTGCTGGTCTTGTTGTCGCCGCTCGATGAGGCCAGGTACGACAGGCCGATCACCTTGTGGATGCTGGCGGCCGACCCTATCCCAACTGGCGGTGGGGCGAATGGTGGTCGCCCACACGACGCAGCGCGCGCACGGCGGCAGCATAGCCACCCACCCGCAGCGTGACCGACTGTCGACGCTGGCGGGCGCGATGGCCTGCTGGCGCTCAGAGGCGCAGGGCGAGCAGCGGGACGAGCGCCTCCTCGGGCGTGAGCCCGCCGTGCAGTCCGCGGAAAACCGTGGGTCTGGGCGGGTGGCCGTCGACGTTTTCGGGCGGGGGTGCGATCAACTGGAGGTTCCCGCGCGGGAACAACAGGACCTCGCCGATGCGCTCGGCGGCGCGCTCAGGCAGCCGCCCGGGCCCGAACAGCCCCAGCTCGACGGCGTCTTCACGGAGCATGGCGGGCGCCACATCGCGTAGCCGCTCGCGCGCGTACGCAGCCACGTCCAGCGCGGCCCCAGGCTTCGGATGCAGGTACACCGCCCGACGCTCGCCGGCAGGGATGACCCGCAGCATCTCGAGCAGCTCCGGGTGATCGGCGAACTGAATCCCATCCTCGGGCGTGGTGTTGACGTGCCCGTGATCGGCGGTCAGCAGCACCAGCGTATCGCCTCGCCCGGGCAGTCGCTCGACGAGTCGCCCGACCTGAAAGTCGAAGGCGGCCACCTCGGCGCCATGCTCGGGAGTGAGCGGCCAGACGATATGAGCGATCGTGTCGATGGTGGGCCAGT
>CBJLVJ010000838.1:0-1878 GCA_966426465.1 uncultured bacterium
GCGGTCGCGCTGCGCCGCTGGTGGCGTCGACGCGCCCAGACAGCCGCCAAGCGACAGCGGGATTTCCGCGAAGGAAGCGCACAAGTTCCCGGCGCCGCGGGCCGCTGAGGCCCATGACACCGCGGCTCGTTTCGGACACCGCCGGCGACCACTGACGAGCAGTCGCTCACGGCGACGGGAATCCGCGGTGGGCCAACTGGGCGAGCACGCCGATAACCAGCAGCGCCCCGATGAGGGCTGCCAGGATGGGCAGTGTCGTTCGCCAGGGCGGAAGGTCGCCCGGCGGGGTGGGCGGTGGCTCGTCCTGTTCGTACCGGCCTGGCACGAGCACTGACTCCAGGTGGGCCAGGTCGTGCACCAGCTCCGCCATGGTTGCGTAGCGCTCATCGGGCCGCCGCCGTAGCGCGCGGTAGACAACTGCTTCCAGCGTCGGTGGCGCGTCGGGTCGCAGCCGTCGCACGAGCGGCGGGTCGGTGAGCACCTTGCGCCGCATGGCTTCCAGCGCCTCATGGGATGGATACGGGACGACACCGGTGAGCAGCTCATAGACCACGCATCCCAGGGCATACACGTCGGTGCGCGCGTCACCGCGCTCGCCGCGCACCTGCTCGGGCGCCATGTAATCTGGCGTACCGACCGCGTTGGTCAGATGAGAAAACGTGAGTCGACGCGACGCCAGGCGCAGCGCAATACCAAAATCGGTGAGCGTCACCCGCCCACCGGGACCGATCAGGATGTTGTCGGGCTTCAGGTCGCGGTGGACGACGCCCTGCTGGTGCACGTACGCCAGCGTGTCGGCGAGCTGAATGCCCATGCTCACGGCATCTTCGATGGGCAGCGGACCATGCTCGGCCAGGTAACGTCGTAGCGACTGCCCCTCGACGTAATCGAAGACCATGTACGGCGCGCTGGGCTCAGACACCAATCGCTGCAGCCCCGAATGGACGAGGCCGTGCGCGATCTCCATTTCGCGTCGATAGCGGTTGAAGGCTGCCAGGTCACCAGCGATGGCGATGCGTGGCAGTTTGAGCACGACCTCGCGACCGCTCTGGCGGTCGAGCGCACGATACACCTCGGCCATGCCGCCTTCGCCCAGAAGCGAGCGGATCTCATATCGCCCGTCGACGCACTCCCCGATCGAATATCTCATCGGACGGTCCCCATCATACGGTCAATGCTCCTGGCAACGGGACACCATTCCGTGTGCTGTCGGTCGCCAGGCGATAGCCGAGGCCCGACTCGGTGAGCAGGTATTTCGGCGCGGAGGGGTCATCCTCGACTTTCTTGCGCAAGCGCGCGATGTACACGTGCAGGATGTGCTCTCCTCCTCGCCAGCGGGGTCCCCACACCTCGTCCATGAGCAAGCGGTCGGCCAGAAACTGGTCCGGGCGGGTGGCCGTATGCATCGAGAAGTTGTGCCGGCGGAGCGTGCGTTGGATGAGTCGGGCAAGGGACCTGTCGTCCTCCACCAGCAGCACGCGTGCGCCCGCTGGCCGCCTGGGTCGCCCGACTCGAGCCTGGACTGAAGACTCGGACGCGGCAAGCATCAGCTGTCATTGTCGACCGGGCTACCTCAAGAGAAGCTCAACGAGGCACACCAGTTGCTCAAAATCTTCTCAACAGCGACGACCAGTGGCGACTCTCACCCTATTCCTGATCGTTGCCACTCCGATACTTGAGGCCTGTCACTCCCGTGTGGTGTGTCGCCCGAGCTCCGCCACACCTACGCTCGCCAGAGCGCGTCAGCACGCTGCATGACCCTCAGGTGCAGTCGAGCAGCCGCGGTGGAAGCGGTGCGCTCCCGTTCGGTGCGGCCCTCGACGTCGGTTGCCACGGCGAGGTGATAGTAGAGTGCGCCCGAGAGTGAATTGCTGACAC
>CBJLVJ010000839.1:0-1873 GCA_966426465.1 uncultured bacterium
CGCGTCCCAGGTCGGGGTGGCCCGGGCGGGTTTGACGACAACGGCGGCGCCTGACAGGAAACGCTCCGCCTCCCCCCGGTGAGGGCTGTCCGCAGAGCCAGTGCGGACAGCCCTCAACCGTTTAAACTGGCGGCGGGAGGGGCCCAGTGGACGGCTTGTTTCGCGGCGCCGGGCTGGTGGCGTTTGGCGTCGGGCTGACGTGGTTGATCACGGTGGTGGTCGGCCGAGCGGTCACCCGTCGTGGCCTGGCAGTGTGGGTCTGGGACCGCTCGAGCGTCATCGGCCGCCTGCTGATTGCGGTCGGCTTCGGCCTGGCGATCGTCGGCCTGTCCCAGACCGGCACGAGCGCCGCCGGCAGCTCCCTGCTGCTTTTCGGGGCCCTGCTCGGCATGGCCGGGATCTGGCTGATCCTCCCAGGACCCTAGTTGCTGCTGGGTGTCATCCTGAGCTTGCGAAGGTTCCGCTCCTTCTGGTCAGTGGCCTCGAAGTGACGGATCCTTCGGTCGCCAGGCCCTGCGGCGAAGCGAGCCTGCGAGCGGAGCGCATGGGTTCCTCCCTCAGGATGACAGGCATCGTCGCCGACCCAGCGCTAGACGTTCGCGACGTCGAGCTCCTCGACAACCTCGCGGATGCCGGGCACACGCGAGGCAACGGCTTCGGCGTTGTCGGCATCGTCCAGATCCGGCACGAGCCCACGCAGGTGCGCCACGCCATTACGCACCGCAACGACGATCTCCAGGTCGGTGGTCGCCGCGTCTTCGGCCAGCTCACGCCGCACGGCGTCGGCGAGCGCTTCGTCGCCTGGTCGACCATCCAGAGCCGACGGCTCAACCGTCAGGTCCTCACCCGAGTCGAAGCCATTCAGCACGCGCGCTTCGCCGTGTAGCCCGGTGGTCACGACGGGATCGGTCGGTGGTGTGTACACCTCGCCGCTCTCGGCCGGGTCGTCCGCCTCAGAGCTAGACGCGCCGGGGGCTTCAATCGGGTCGAACAAGCCGGGCTGATCGGTAAAGTCGGGCTCGATCTCATCCGCTATCTCGGCACGCGTCTCGGCCAGCTCAGCGCTCGGCTCATCACCCACGAAGTCGTCCACATCGGTCGGCAGCACCGATTCGACGTCGAGCTGGTTATCGATGCGCGCCTCCGGGGCCACGCGCGCAACGATATCCGAGGCGGCCTGGCGAGCCTCCTCGCTCTCGACGATGCCGGACAGGATCAACGACCCGTCCGACGATTCGACCGCGACCTGCAGACCAGCCTCCGCCAACTGCGCCTCGATGCGTCGGGTTAGCGGTGCATTCGGCGAAAGCTCAGACATGTGTGTCGATCTCCTCGCGTCTCTGAACGGCCACGGTGCAAACCGTATGCCCGCGCGCCGGCATCCCGCTCGAGTGCTACGCTGGCCGTACGATGCGCCGTGCCCTGATCGTGGTCGGCAAGGCGCCCGAGGCTGGCCTCACCAAGACCCGTCTTATCCCACCACTGACTCCGCAACAAGCGGCCGAGCTGTACCGCGCCTTCCTGCTCGACGCCGTCCAGCTCGGGCTGAGCGCTGGCTGCGACCGCGTGAGTGTGGCTCACCCGCGCGGCGCCGCGCCAGCATTGCGCGCGCTGCTGCCGCCAGAGGTTCACCTGCTCGAACAGCGTGCTCACGGCCTGGGCGACGCCCTGGCGTTCGCGTTCCACACGCACCTGGGCGAGGGCTTCGATCAGGTGGTGCTGATCGGCAGCGACAACCCGACCCTGCCACTGGATCCGCTGTGGCAGGCGTTCGTCGCGCTCGACACCCACGACCTGAGCATCGGCCCGAGCGCCGACGGGGGGTACTACCTGATCGGCTTGCGGCAGCCGCATCTCGGCATCTTCGAGGCCA
>CBJLVJ010000840.1:0-1866 GCA_966426465.1 uncultured bacterium
TCAACTCGTCCAGCGGCAGGCTGGCAGTAGCGCACACCAGGCGCGCCAGCTCGCGCGCGGACCGCCAGTCTGGCATCGGTTTGCCGAGTAGAACGTCGCCATCCCCTCGAGCCAGGGCCACCTGCCAGCCTGCGCCAGCCCCGGCGTGGTGGTTTCCGCTCAGCAGGGGCACCACGCGAACGCTACGCGCGCCAGCCAGCGGCACGCGGTTCACGACTCCCCGCCCATCTTCGGCCACCAGGTCGCTGCCGTCCGTGTAGACGTGCCACGCGACTGGCTGGGCCATGCCCGCGCGACCACCGCCTCTCCGTCGGCGAATCCAGTCGAACACGCCCACGACTGTTATTATCGCCCTCAGAGGTCCACAAGCCATTCCAGCCGCAATCCCGATTAACATCGATCCCACCCTGTTCAGGTGGGACGGCGTGCCGTTGCAGATCACCTGGCACGGTTTCTTTACGGCTGTCGGGACGCTGGTTGGCATCTGGCTGGCGGTGCGGTGGGCCGTTCGGGCCGGCTTCACCGAGGACGACACGTTTTCCGTGGCGATGTGGGGCGTGATCGGCGCGATCATCGGCGCGCGCCTGTTCCACGTCGTCGACCAGTGGGACTTCTACTCGAGGGACCCGATCTCGATTCTGAAAGTTAACGAAGGCGGGCTGGCGATCTACGGCACGATCGTCGGCGGCCCGCTGGCCGGCGCTCTGTACGCCTGGCGCAAGGGCCTGAACGTGGCCCGCCTGGCTGACGTGGCGGCCCCGCCGCTCATCCTGGGCATGGCCATCGGTCGCATCGGCGACATCATCAACGGCGAGCACCACGGCGCCCACGCCGACGGATTTCCCCTGGCCGTCGTGTACACCAACCCGAACACACTTGGCGAGATAGGCGTGCCCGTCCACCTCGCCGTGGGCTACGAGCTGCTCATGGACCTGGTCATCTTCGCTGGCCTGGTGTGGCTCGCGCGCGGAGTCGTTCGACGGCGCGACGGGCGGTTCCGCTTCAACTGGGATCCGCAGCTTCCGCGTGACGGGATGCTGTTCTGGACCTACCTCGGCGTCTACTCACTGGGGCGCTTCTTCGTCCAGTTCTATCGGGTCGATACTCCGTTTGCGCTCGGCCTGAGCCAGGCGCAGCTACTGTCGATCCTGACCGCGATGGTGGCGGTCTGGGCGCTCGTGTTCCAGTACCAGCGCGCGCGCCGCTATGGCCCGTCGCACGGACCCGCAACTCGGGTCACCGTCTCACCGCCGCCTTCGGGGCCCGTCACGCCGGCCGAAGGCACGGGCGAAGGCGAAGTCGCCGAGCACGCGCCACTGTCCAGCTGAGCCTACGCCGGGCGAGCGAAGGGCTCGCTCGGGTCTGGCAAGGGCGCGTTGACGGCTAGATGGAGCGTCGGCTCAGGACCGTCGTTCCAGTTGCGGTGGGGCACGCCTGCGGGAAAGATCACCAGGCTGCCGGGGCCGGCCGCGTACCGTTCGCCCTCGATCTCGAGGCTCATCGTGCCAGCCAGGATGTAGAAAATCTGGTCGACCACGTGCGTATGCATGCCAGCTGGTGAGCCACCGCCGGCGGGCGTCTTGATGTAGTTGATGCTGCAGTGGCGACCGCCCGACCTGTGGTCAAGCAGCCACTGGTTGAAGCGCTGATCGCCGGACGCCGCGACCGCGGCCTGGTCAACTGTGCGCACGTACTCCATGGGCGTCCATTGTGAGCCCCGATGCGGGATGGGTGCAGCGGCTAGACTTTCGTCGAACCCTGCGGCTGCTCACGCGAGCTGGGCCCGGCTCTGCGTCGCCAGCCCCAGCAGTGCGTTCACGCCAAACGCCAGAAGGAGCAAGACAAAGCCAAGCGCCAGAGCCAGCG
>CBJLVJ010000841.1:0-1866 GCA_966426465.1 uncultured bacterium
GTGCCCGCCGTCGTCAGCCGACTGATGTAGTGGTGTGTCATGGACAGACCTCCCGGAGCGCCGGCGCGGGCGCTCCGAAGCGCAGGGCCCCGACGTTCCGGCGGCGCGGACGGATGCCAGGTCTCGCTCCTCGAGGAACAGTCTAGGTTGCGAGTCCCGAACTGGACCTGACCCGGACCAGGAGCCGCCCGAACGCCGCCTGACGAGCGTCGGTGGCCGCCGATATTCGGGGCATTCTCCACCTTCTCGGCTGGCTTCCCACGTCCGGGTCGCGTACAGGTCCGGCTGGCGGGCGGTCGAGCAGCAGTAGAGCCGCTGTCGTCAGCATGAGATGCAGGCTCGCAAATCGCGTGCGCGAGCCACATCGTTAGCACAAGAGAGGTGCGAGTTCATGGCTATGGCTCTTGGTGAACTGGCCGCCGCGATTGGCGACCTGCCGCGACATTGGTGGGTCGTGGCGTTACGCGGCCTGGCCGCCATCATCTTCGGGATCCTCGCGTTTGTGGTGCCGGGCATCACGCTGGCCGTGCTCGTGCTGCTGTTCGGCGCCTACGCCATCGTCGACGGTGCGCTGGCGTTGTACGCAGCCTTCCGCTTCGGTGGAGATAACTTCTGGCCGGCGTTGATCGAGGGCATCATCGGCGTCGGGGCTGGCCTGGTGGCGTTCTTTTATCCCGGGCTCACCGCACTGGCGCTGCTGTTCATCATCGCCGCCTGGGCGATTGTGACCGGAGTCCTGGAAGTGATCCTGGCGGTGCGGCTACGTCAGGTGATCGAGCACGAGTGGGCGATGATCTTTTCGGGAGTGCTGTCGGTGCTGTTCGGCATCGTGCTGCTTGCGCAACCTGGCGCCGGAGCGCTGGCGGTGGTCTGGCTGATCGGCCTCTACGCAGTCATCTTCGGAATCGCCTTGCTGGTCTTCTCGTGGCGACTGCGCAGCCTGCAGGAGCTCGGCAACCGCATGAGCGCGAGCGCTCACCAGCCCACCTCGGCCTAACCCCGTATCTACCGCACGGTGAACGTCACGCGCGCGGCGACCGGCGGGTTGACGGAGACGTTGTTGCTCCCAACCAGCAGGACCTCGAGCGCGTGACTACCGTGCACCACGTTGTCCAGCGTGACACGCGTGGTGGTGCTGTGCACCACGCGGGGATCGCACAGCGGCAGCGGATGTAGCGTGCCGATGTAGGGCGCGGCGTCCTCGTCGAGCACGAACACCAGGTGGTAGTCGTCCACGGCATGCGCGCTCTCAGCTGACAGCAACCGCGGGCCCGAGTAGTCAACGGAGAATGTCACCGAATCAGTCGGGGGGACAATCGGGAGCGTTTGGCCCGCCTGGGGTGTGGTGATGGCCAACAGAACGTCGGCGGGCTTGAGTGCCGCCAAACTCGCCTCCCCCAGCGTCTCGGCGCAGCTCACAGGCGCGGCGTTGGCCGGAGCAGCGGCGGTGAGGGCAGACAAGGCTGCCGCGAGCGCCGGTCCCAGCCGGCGTCGGGTCGGAAGCGTGTGCACGTGATCAGCGTGCAGCACGCCGCCTGACTGGGAACCGAACGCAGGGGGCCATTCCCTGGCGTTAGATGACGCAGAGCTCGTCGTGGCGAATCTTCACGCCGAGCGCGTTGAGTGTCTGGATGGGAAGGACGGCTTGCGAGTCCACCTGTGGCGCGAGCTGGGCACACGCCGCGCCGGCGCTGGCGGTCATGCCGTACTGGTCCCAGAACTGCGCCGCGAGCCGCGCCAGCGGTGCGCCCGGCTGCTGCTCCACGAATGAGGCCAGCTCGTGAGCTGCCTGATCCTCGTCGCCGATCGTGGTGAATCCAACGAGTCGACGGAAACGGGCGAGCCCGTCGATGGCAGTCGACATGG
>CBJLVJ010000842.1:0-1864 GCA_966426465.1 uncultured bacterium
GGTATTCATCGCGACCCGATTCTGGCGATGACGCGCGCAATTCCCCGTGAACATCGCCTGACGTGTGCCTGACAAAACCTTGCCAATCACTGACAGTCCGCAACCCCGAGGCCCCGCCCGGCACTCGAGCTTCTCGCCCCAAACGTTCGTCGCGCTCAGAGCGATCTTCTCCGTGACGGGCTTCCTTCTCCCGAAGGGGCTTCCTTCTCCCCGAAGGGGCTTTCTTCCCAAAGGGGGTGTTGCGTAACAGGACCGCGAGGCGAGCTTCCTAGCCGTGAGGCTCGTCGACTTCAGACCAATATTTCCCGTAGGGGGCGGGGGGCTTGTTAGGAATGTGTCAGGGAAATCGAAGGGGCTGTACAGTCGACATACGAGCGCAGGTGGCGATGATCGCGGCATCACCATGTCTGACAACATCAATCCTCGCATCGACCGCGCGGCGCTCGAGCGCACGCTGTGCGAGCTCGGCCGCGTTGAAGACCTCACCGATCTGGGCGCCAGAGGCCCGCTGATGGCCTCGGCTGGCCAGGATAGCCTCTTCCATTGCCTGTTCGGGCGCGACGCCCTGCGCATGGCGGCCGACTTGCTGGACGACTTTCCCGCCGTCGCGCGCTCGACGCTGGTGGAGCTGGCGCGGCTGCAGGGCGTGCGCCACAACCCGCGCGCCGAAGAGGAGCCCGGGCGCATCCTCCACGAGCACCGCCACCCGGACGACCCGCACGCGGTACGCCTGGCGGCCCAGGCCGGCTGGGAGTTCCCGTATTACGGGGCCGTCGACACCACGCCCCAGTGGATCAACCTGCTGAACGCCTACTGCGAGCGACAGGGCCCCGACCTGCTCGACGAGACCATCACCGATCGCCAGTGGCGGCAGGTCACGCTGCGTGACAGCCTGATGGCGGCCCTGGTCTGGATCGTTGGGCGTATGGACGACCCGGCCAACGGCGGCTACGTCTGCGTCCGGCGCACCAACCCGAGTGGCATCGCCAACCAGGTCTGGGAAGACTCACCCGACTCGTACTACCACGCCGATGGCACGCTGTTCGACGTCACCCGACCGTATGCGCCGATAGCGGTGCAGGGCAACGTCTACGACGCTCTGGTCGCCTCGGCGGACCTGCTCGAGCGTGCGCCAGGCGCTCTGCCCGTCGCGCCGGAGCTGCTGCGCGCCCGGGCGGCGGGCCTGCGCGCACGCGTGCTGACGGAGTTCTGGCAGCCTGATCTGGGCACCTTTGCCCAGGCCTTGACGATTGAGGAAGACGGTAGCCTGCGGCCCGCCCGCGTGGTCGCTTCGAGCGCCGGCCACCTGCTCGCGGCTCGCCTGCTCGATGGACCGGATGCCACCCTGCTGCGCGAGCGGCTGATCGCCCGCTTGCTCGAACCCGACCTGCTCTCAGGGTCAGGCATTCGCACCAAGTCGACCACCGCCGCGCGGTTCGGCGCCGGGACCTATCACAATGGATCGAGCTGGCCGATGGACACCGGCGTGATCGCCGATGGCTTGCGGCGCCACGGCTACGAGCAGGCCGCCGACGAGCTCGAGCGGCGCATCCTGCACGCGTGCGCGGCAATCGGCGGCTTCCCCGAGTTCTTCCGAGCCGACCAGGACGGGAGCGTGCGGGTCAACGACAGGACCGTAGACGTGGTGCAGGACAACGTCGTCAATCGCCTGGAGCAGCCGCCTCAGGCCTTCCAGGGCTGGACAGCCACCCGCATCTGGCGGATCGTCCAGCAGCGTGATGCCCGGCCGGGGCGTGTCCTCTCGCTGGTAGCCCCGCCACAGAAATGTTCTACAGTTGACAATGGGCTGGTGCAGCGCGCGGGCTCCGGGGAGCAGCGCGCCAGGGCCGCCTGAATGAGCCGT
>CBJLVJ010000843.1:0-1852 GCA_966426465.1 uncultured bacterium
GGAGCTTGTAGCCCACCGCGACCACCAGGGCGCGCTGCTCCAGGCGCGCGGCAATACGTTCGGCCGTGGATACGTCCACCGCGAGTGGCTTTTCGACGAAGAAGGGGATGCCCCGCTCAATGAGCGTTTCTTCCAGCTGCCCGTGCCGATCGGGTGTGACGCACACCCACACGGCCTCGGGTCTTTCGGAGTCGAGAAGGTGCTCCAGATGGGTGTACGAACCGCCGCCCCACTGGCGCGCCTGCGCCTCCGCTCGGGCAGCATCGGCGGAGAGATGGCCGACGAGCTCCAGTCCAGGGAGTTCGCGCAAGACCCCCAGGTGGCGCGCAGCGACGCCGCCCGTGCCAATGACGGCGATCCTCATGCGCCTTCCGGACTGCAATTCGAGCGAAGGTCGCCTGTCAGTACGGTGCGGTCGCGGAAGTCCAGCACGGCCTGGAGCACTTCATGCGGACGTGCATCCAGCAGCTCGTAGACGGCAGGCGCGTCTTGCGCCGGAACGCGGTGCGTGATCAGCGGCGTGCAGCGCACATCGCCGCGCGCTGCCAGGTCCATGAACGTGTGCACCAGGCGTAGCCGATCCCAGCGCTGCTGGAGCTCAGCCGCGATACCGCCAATTTGCGAGCACACCAGCGAAATGCGATTGTGGTGGAACTCCTCGCCCAGAATCAGACCGGCCGCCTCGCCCTGATAGAAGCCGAGCGCAACCACCCGAGCGCCATAGGCGCAAGCGCGCGTGGCCTCGTGCAGCGCGCGGCTCGATCCGGAAGCCTCGACACACACGTCTGCTCCGCGGTTGCCGGTCATCTCCTTGATGCGTTCCGCCACCGGCTCAGCCGGATCCAGCGCCAGGTCAAGACCGAGCCTGAGCGCCATTTCCCGGCGTTGCGCGATGCCGTCGACGCCAACGACGCGCGCGCCAGCGCGGTGCAGCAACTGGGCGACCAGTTGGCCTACCACACCCAGGCCGAACACCGCGACCGTCTCACCAAGGCGAACCGCCGTGTCGAGAACCCCATTAAGGGCGATCGGGCCGATGTGCGAATAGATACCCAGCAGCGGATCGACACCCGTCGGCAGCACACGTTGCCTGGCCGTCGCACCGTCGAGGACTGCTTGTGAGCGGTGCCCCCACGTGCCGTACACGCACGTACCGAGCGGCAAGACGTGGTCGTCCTGGTCGATCTCCGAGCCGCGTTCGACCACTTCGCCGACCTCCTCGTAGCCCCACGTCGAAAGGGGGTAGCTTGGCGAGGCGGCGCCGTCGTGCTGCACAAACAGGCGCTGCGCGGAATCCCAGCGCTTGTGGAGGTAGGGGCTCGTACCGCGATACGCCGCGAGCTCCGTGCCAGCGCTGATGCCCGAGTACAGCGTGCGCACGCGGACCTGGCTCGGGCCGAGCGTGGCCGCGGGCTCGTCCACGACCCTCACCTGCCGTGGGGCCACCAGCGCGACGGCAAAGGCCGACATTCGCACCTCACAACAAAAATTGGATCGGGCAGCCGGCAGTCCAGACTGGACATGGCGGGTGTCGGTCGCAACCTACAGGATACGCCGGCATTCGCACAGCCGTCGCGGCGAGTTGACAGGCAGGCGGGCGGCATCTAGTGTGGAAGTAGTGGGGAGGAGCAGTAAGGACCGCCATGGACCGCCAGGCCAACCCTGGCGCGCGGCTGTATAGACAGCTAGCCCAGCAGCTCCGGCTCGACCTGGATGGCGGGCGCTTCGCGGGCCGCTTGCCGCCCGAGCCAGCGCTGGCGCGCGAGCTCAACGTGAGTCGCGGTACCTTGCGCCAGGCACTCGGGCTCCTGGTACGCCAGGGCGTCTTGCATACCATCCCCGGTCGCGGCAC
>CBJLVJ010000844.1:0-1849 GCA_966426465.1 uncultured bacterium
GTACTCCTCGGGGTGGCGGCGGATGTAGCGAATGTAGTCCTCGAGCGTGCCGCTGCTGGTGTCTATCATGCGCCGCTGCAGGCGTCGGCGGATGGTCGGCTCCTTGTAGCTCGAAAAATCGATGCCGCTGCGCGAGCGCACCTGTTCGAGCAAAGCCTGCAGTCGGCGATCGTCGTCCGGCTCGACTGCCGTGTACGTGCCCGCCAGCAAATCCTTGAGCAGCGGGCCGATCGCCTCCATCTCGGCGACGATGTCGACCGTCGTGGGCGCCAGCGAGAGCGGCATTTCTGGATGGCTGGCCGTCCTGGGGTTCTGGATGACCACCGTGCCGCCCAGCTCTTTGACCCGCCGCGCGCCATCCGCGCCATCCGAGCCAAAGCCAGTCAGGATGACCGCTACGAGCTGTTCGCCAAACGCCTCCGCCGCACTGGCCAGCAGCAGGTCGATCGAGGGCGTGGGCCGCCCACGGCGGGATTCGGCGTGGACACTGACCACGTGGTCGGAGATCTCGACGTGGCGATCGGCCGGGACCACATACACCACGCCGTCCTCGAGCGGCTCACGGTCCTGGACAGTCCGCACGGGCACCGCCGATTTGCGCGCCAGGATCTCCTGGAGATGGCTGAAGCGCGAGGGGTCGAGGTGCTGGGCGACGACGATCGGGGCCGGAAAATCGGGCGCGAGCGTACCGACCAGCGTGGACAGCGCGTCGATGCCCCCCGCCGAAGACCCCACCACCACGAGTTGCCGCGGAGTCGGCGCCAACTCGCCCTCGCCCCCGCGCATCAGCTTACTCATCGGTGGGCGCTGATGTTAGGCGTGGCACGCGCCCTGCCGCGTCCCCGCGGGCCCACCATTCCAGAACCTGGAGGAAGCACGCATGAGCATGCAAACCGCCACGCCTACCGCTCAGGGCATCGGGTCCCCGATGAGCAACGAGGCGTACAACGTCATCTCCGCCTTGCAGGCCAAGTTGGAGGGCCTCGAGGCGTATCGCAAGTACGCCCAGAGCGACGGGAACCAGCAGCTCTGGCAACAGCTCACCAGCCTCGACACCCAGGCCGTGAACATGCTGGTAGACCAGTTGGAGCAGCTCGCACAGAAGGGCCAGCTCCGCACGCGGCAGCCAGGTCAGACGACCTGACCCGCGGCTTACGCGGGTGCCCCCACCAATCACGCGGGGGGCACCCGCGTCGTCGAGGACGTGGGGCGAGGAAGCTACGCTTGCGATCCTGGCCGAGCCGCCGCGACGCGGCGATGCAACAGCTGGCGGAGCCGGGCAACGAGGCCGTGACGCCTGTGCGGGCGCTCGAGCCGATACACCTGATGAGGCCGGAGTGGGACGAGGACGCTGGGGGTCATTGGATTTGTCTCTATAGGAAACGCGCTGCGTTCGGTGATTAGACGATGAGTATGCCCTCAAAGGTGCACCAGAACGCAGAAAACGGACCACAGCCGCGTGTGTCGCGCGGAAAGCCAGGACGAGCGGCCAGGTCCAACGCCGCGAGGCGGCTTACGAGTGGAATTAGCCTCGCACGAGCAGCTGGTACACGGCCGGGTTGACGTCCTCGGGTCGTGGAGCTGACGGGATTTTCGCGAGCAAAACGGCCACACCACAGATAGCAAGACTTGCGATGGCAACGGTCATGGCCAGGAACATGGCCGCTTGAGCCGGCCAGTCCCAAGAGCAGCCGGTCCTGCTCCGCGGCACCAGTGGTACTTACCTCGAGGCGCGCGGTCGTCGGCTAGCGTGGCGCGCCCACGACCGTGTATGCGGATGAGCGAATGGGACGCTACCTGTTGCGGCGGTTGGCAATCAGCATCCCGGTCCTCTTCGGCATCACCCTGG
>CBJLVJ010000845.1:0-1832 GCA_966426465.1 uncultured bacterium
TGGCACGAGCAGACCGTTATCGGGACCGACGCAGACATCGCCTCGGCGTGAGCGGATGGCGATCGCCCGCCGCGCCGAGCCCACGCCTGGGTCGACCACGGCCAGGTGGATCGTGCCCGCCGGGAACGCTTCGACCGCCGACCACAGCAGGAACGCCCCGGCGCGCACGTCTTGCGCCGGCACCGCGTGCGCTACGTCCACCAGCGTCGCCGCTGGCGCCACCGTCAGGATCGCGCCCTTGACCTGCCCCACGTAGGTATCGGCCAACCCGAAGTCGGTCAGCAGGCTAATAACCACCATTGTCGATCGATTGTGGCGGGAATCCTGGTCGCGCGGCGGCGAAATTCCTTACAATGTTGACGGGATTACTTAGCTTTGAGACTCACGATGCGCAGCGACTATGGCGCCCACGCGGTCATCGAGCTCGCCCGACGCTTCGGGCAGGGGCCGGTGCAGTGCGCCGAGATCGCCGCTAGCCAGAAGATCCCCGAGGCCTACCTCGACCAGCTGCTCAGCGCCCTGCGCCGCGTGGGCATCGTGCGCAGCGTGCGCGGCCCGCACGGCGGCCATGAGCTCGCCCGCGACCCGCGCCAGCTGACGCTGGGCGACGTGGTTACCGCCCTCGAGGGCCCGGTCGCACCGCACGAGTTCGTCCACTCGCCCGCCTCGGATGCCGAAGGCAGCGACTGGTGGGCCGCCTGCGCGGTGCGCAACGCCTGGCTCGAGGCTGCCGAAGCTTCGCAGCGCGTCCTCGACCAAACAACCATTCAGGATCTGCTCGAGCAGCAGGTCCAGATCCGCGCCCGACGTGAGCAACTCCCCGCGCGGGGAATGCAGCGTCCTGAACCTGCGTTAACTGACCTCTGAACAGTTGAGAACTCGACACTGGAGCACTTGTGACCTCAAGTAATGGCACGACCAACGGAACAGTACGGGGAGCGGCTCTGTCGCTCGACCAGGCGCGGCGCTACGCCCGCCACATCATCCTGCCCGAGGTCGGACCCGTCGGCCAACGCAAGCTGCTCGCCGCAAAGGTCCTGTTGATCGGCGCGGGTGGCCTGGGCTCGCCAGCCGCCCTGTACCTGGCAGCCGCGGGCGTGGGCACGATCGGCATCGTCGACTACGATGTGGTCGATCTGAGCAATCTGCACCGCCAGATCATCCACGGCCACGCCAACATCGGCCGGCCCAAGGTGGATTCGGTGCGCGACCGCCTGGCCGACGTCAATCCCGACGTCAAGGTGATCACGTTCAACGAGCCGATCTCCTCGGCCAACGCCATGGACATCGTCAAGGACTTCGACGTGGTGGTGAACGGTTCGGACAACTTCCCGACCCGCTACCTGGTCAACGATGCCGCCTATCTCGCGGGCAAGCCGCTCGTCGACGGCACGTTGTTCCGATTCGAAGGGCGTGCCAACGTCTTTCTGCCCGGCCAGGGCTGCTACCGCTGCCTGTTCCCGGCGCCGCCGCCGCCAGGCGCTGTGCCGAGCTGTGCCGAAGCCGGCGTGCTGGGCGCGATGTGCGGTGTGATCGGCACGATCCAGGCGGTCGAGACGATCAAGCTGCTGCTCAACCTGGGTGAGCCGCTGGTGAACCGCCTGCTGCTGTTCGACAGTCTGAGCATGGAGTTCCGCGAGGTGAAGATTCCGCGCGACCCCGAGTGCCCGCTGTGCGGCGACAATCCGACCATTCACGAGCTGATCGACTACGAGGCGTTTTGCGGCGCCCCGGTCACGGCGCTGGGCTAGGGCTGATGGCGAACGTCCGCGTCCCTTCGATGCTGCGGCCCACCGTTGGCGGCGAGCGCAGCGTTGCCGCCGAGGGTTCAA
>CBJLVJ010000846.1:0-1830 GCA_966426465.1 uncultured bacterium
CGCCGCGGGAGACGCGGCGGCGGCCGGCGAAGCAGCCGGGGAAGCAGCGGCAGCGGGTTTGGTGGGTGCTGCTGTCGGCTGGGCGGCGGGGGCCGACGTAGCTGCGGGTTGAGACGGTTGGGAGCAGGCCGCAAGAACGCCGGCTGTTGTCGCGCTCAACGCGCCGAGTAGAAACGCCCGGCGGTTGTACGCGCGACGCACAACAAGGTCGATGTCCATACGTTCTCCTTTAGCCCCTTCATG
The DNA here is from genome assembly GCA_966426465.1 of uncultured bacterium. GTDB lineage: Bacteria > Chloroflexota > UBA6077 > UBA6077 > CF-72 > CF-72. The sequence continues at coordinate 244 of CBJLVJ010000846.1, forward strand.
GTACATCTCGCTCTGAGTAGGCGCGGAAAGCTGTATGGAGGCTGTAGCGCGGCCCGGCTGGCGCTACAGTGGAACTGAATGAGAGCGCCCGCGGGCGCCGAATCGGAGCGGTGGCGATGGCACTAGATCGATGGGACCCCTTTCGCGAGACGATGCGATTCAGAGAAGCAATGGACCGCTGGCTGCAGCAGGGCATCAGCGGCACCGGCCAGCTGCTTTCGAACATGCGGCCGGACTCCATCCCGATGGACGTGATCGAACACGACGACTCGTTCGAGGTGCGCGCCTCGGTGCCGGGCGTCAAGCCCGAGGACGTCGAGGTGGTCGTCCAGGGTGAGCGAGTCACCATCCGCGCGGAAGTGCGCGCAGACGAGGAACGCCGCGGCGACAACTTTCTGATGCGCGAGCACCGCTACGGCACGACTCAGCGGTCGATCACGCTGCCGGCTCCGGTCAGCTCGGACAACGCCGAGGCGCGCATCGAAAACGGCGTTCTCACGCTGCGCTTGCCGAAGGTGCAGGGTAGCCAGGCACGGCGGATCGCGGTCGCAACCAGTCAGCCGTCATCAGCGCAAACGGTGACCACGCAATCTGCTGAAAGGCCGGAAGGCGAACGCTCGCATGGCAGTCGCGACCATACTGCCGAAGGCGACATGGTGACGGAAGAATCGCAGGAGTCCTTCCCGGCCAGCGACCCGCCCTCGTGGACGCCTGAAAAAGTCTGAGGCCACGTACCCTAACGACGTGGCGTTCTGGCTGCTCAAGACCGAGCCTGGGGAATTCAGTTTCGACGATCTGGTCCAGCGCGGAGTCGAGCCGTGGGACGGCGTGAGCAGTCCGCCTGCGCTGCGCAATCTGCGCTCGGCACGGGTGGGCGAAAGCTGTGTGATCTATCACACCGGTGACGAGCGTCAGGCGGTTGGGCTGGCCACGGTCGAGCGAACGGCGTACCCCGACCCCAAGAAGAACGACGAGCGATTGATCGTGATCGACGTGCGCGCGGGGGCGCGGCTGCCACGGCCGGTGAAGCTGGAGCAAATCAAAGCCGACCCCCGATTCGCGGACAGTCCGCTGGTAAAGATGGGCCGACTGTCGGTGGTCGAGCTGACCGATCAGCAGTACGGGGCGATCCTCGAGCTAGCCGCGCTGTGAAGGGTCCAGACGGGCTGGCCGGGGAACCTCGTGGATGGTCACGGGCGGCTGGCCAGGACGCTTGCGCCACGCCAGGAGACCAGGTTGGCCTGGCGGCCTGGGCGGCGATGCGGCAGAGCTAACCGACCGCTTCCAGGCAACGCCACCGCTGGGCGGAGGCATCTAGAGAGGCTGGCAGGTGGGGCACCAGTAGGTGGTGCGGTTGAGCTGACCCTGGCGGCGGACCCGGATGGGAGTGCCGCAGCGGGGGCAGGGGCGGTTGGCGCGGCCGTACACCCACACGCTGCCATGGGCCGACGGGTCGCCGCGCGTGGTGACGCGGTGGGGCCGGCCTGGCGTGGCGTTGTCGAGCAGCAGACGGCGGGCGGTGGAGATCAGCGCGCGAAGCTTGTCGGCGGGCAGCCCGGCGACGCGCGTCCACGGTTTGACGGACTC
>CBJLVJ010000847.1:0-1830 GCA_966426465.1 uncultured bacterium
AACGCCGTCTCGAGCAGAGCGGCCTCACTGTTCAGGGTTGTGCCGAAGATCGCGGGCGTGTCGGTGTTGATCGTCACGCGAACGCCAGCCGTGTGCAGCCGAGGCAGTGGGTGCACGTCCAGCGACGGGTAGACGCCCAGGCGGATGTTGCTGGTCGGACACACCTCGAGCGCGATCTGCTGCTCAACCAGGTACGCTACCAGGCTGGCATCCTCGACCGCGCGCACGCCATGCCCCAGCCGCTCCGCGCCCAACGCCTTGATCGCGCCCCAGATGCTGGCCGGCCCGTCGGTCTCACCCGCATGTGGCGCGCTGTGCAAGCCCGCCGCTCGCGCCCTGTCGAACCACCGCTCGAACGGCTCCGGCGGATAGCCTTTCTCTGTGCCGGCCAGGCCAAGCGCGACCACGCCATCGTTGCGCCCGTTGATGGCGCTGTCCGTGATGAAGTCCGCCAGCGGCAGATCCGGATAGAGCCCGACCGTGCGGCGTGGAATGTCGAAGATCCAGCGCAGCTCGAGGCCGAGATCCTGTCGCACCCGCTCGCGACCACGGCTCAGACCGTCGAAGAACGTCTCGCGCGGCCCGCGGTACACCTCGGGCCCGGGGGTGAACGTCACTTCGGCGTACCGTACGTGCTGGTCGGCAAGCTCACAGCCGAGCTCGTACGTCACCAGCTCGAAGTCAGCCGACTCGACAAGGCAGCTTCTCAACACCGCGTACACCTCGACGAAGTGGCCGAAATCGCGGAACTGGAACCAGGCGCGCAAGCCGTCCAGGTCTTCGGCAGGCAACGCAACGCGATGGCGGCGCGCGAGCTCGAGCAGTGTCACCGGACGGATCGCGCCCTGCAGGTGCACATGCAGCTCCGCTTTCGGCGCTGCGGCGACATACTGCTCGAGATGCAAGGCGTCACGATAAGCGCATGCACCCGCTGAACGCCACTTCGACCGAGCGAAACTGGGCCGGCAATTACACCTACAGCGCGCACACGCTGCACCGCCCGACCAGCCTCGAGCAGGTCCGGGAGATCGTCGCGAACGCCTCCCGAGTGCGCGTGCTCGGCTCGCGCCACTCCTTCAACGACATTGCCGACTCGAGCCAGCTGGTCACACTGGCGGCGATGCCGCCGGACGTGAGCGTGGATACGCAGGCGGGCACGGTCTCGTTCGGAGCCGGCCTGACCTACGGCCGCCTGACGGAGGAGCTCAACGCGCACGGCCTGGCGCTGCACAACCTGGCTTCATTGCCCCACATCTCGGTTGCCGGCGCGGTGGCCACCGCCACCCATGGTTCTGGGGTTGGCAATGGCAACCTGGCGACCGCCGTGGCTGGCCTGGAGATGGTCACCTCGGCCGGCGAGATCGTGAGGACTGCACGGGGCGATGCGGATTTCGATGGGATGGTCGTGGGGCTCGGTGCGCTCGGTGCGGTGACACGTTTGACGCTGGACGTCGAGCCTGCCTACCAGGCGCGCCAGCGAGTCTTCGAGGGGCTCCAGTGGCACGTGCTGTTCGATCGCTTCGAGGAGATCATGTCGAGCGGCTACAGCGTCAGCGTGTTCACCCGCTGGGGCCCGCTGGTCGACCAGATCTGGGTCAAAAGCCGCGTGAGCGACGCGCCGGAGTCGGTGCGCGCCGACCTGTTTGGCGCGGTCGCTGCCACCGTTGACCGCCACCCTATCCTGGGCATCGACCCCGTCAACTGTTCGCCACAACTGGGCCGGCCGGGCGCCTGGTCGGAGCGCCTGCCCCACTTCCGTATGGGTTTCATGCCCAGCACGGGCGACGAGCTTCAGTCGGAGTACCTGCTGCCGCGCGCGCATGCTGTGCC
>CBJLVJ010000848.1:0-1803 GCA_966426465.1 uncultured bacterium
ACCACGTCGAAGAGCGTGATATCGGCAACTACGGCAACCCGAAGTACTACTGGCATTACGACAATGCCGATCTGGCCAGGCAGCTTGGGCAAGCCGACGCCGAGCCGGACGAAAGCAAGCGCAACGCGCTGTACAAAACGATCCAGCAACAGCTCGCGGACGACGCCGCCAACCTGTGGGTGGCCGCGCCGAGTAATCTGGGCGTTCTCAAAAAGGGGTTGCAGGGCTACCAGGTGCAGGGAATCTCGCCTTCCCTTTACCTCGCCGACGCGTACTTCGCCTGATACTTGCCTCTTTTGTCCCACCACCCGCCCGGCCATACGTCGAGACCTGCGTGCACGTTGAGGTTGAGCATGCTCCAGGCTCGGTCGACGAGCTCCTCCGCCTCCGCCCGCGAGCACTGCATGCGCTCCACGAAGGCGAGCACCGCGTCCTCTCTCGCGGCAATCGGGCCGGATTCGAAGATGGCGGAGAGCCAGTGTGCGCGGAGCTGATCGAGCAGGACAGTATCGGGTGAGAGCGCGATACGCGGCAGCAGGTGCATGGGTGTGCCGCTCCCTGGGCGGCGCGCAACATTAAGTGGGTGTGCCCGCCAGGAGTAGGCCCAGGAGCTTGCAATGACATCTCAAACGTGGCGCGCTCGACCGCGCGAGCCACAAGCGTAGACAGCGGTGGGCTTACAGATCGTCATCAGACTCGGCTGGCTGATCGTCAGCCTGGTGGCCGCATCGGTCCTGGTGTTCGCGGTCACCAACGTCCTGCCAGGTGACGTGGCGGCAGTCATCCTGGGGACCAACGCCACGCCCGAAGCGCTGGAGACGCTGCGCCATCAGCTCGGGCTCGACCAGCCCGGCTGGCTTCGCTATGTGCAATGGGTCGGCGGCATGCTGCACAGCGACTTCGGCACGTCGCTGCTGTCACACTCCGCCGTCGGACCGCTGATCCTTCAAAAGCTCGCGGTCAGTGGCCCGTTGGCCCTGGCCAGCGCCGTGCTCGCCGTGGCCCTGGCGCTGCCACTGGGCGTGCTGGCCGGCGTCAACTATCGCCGCCCAGCCGGCGCCCTGATCTCAGCGATCAGTTTGCTCGGCATCGCCGTGCCAGCGTTCTGGGCCGGCCTGCTGCTGGCCACCGTTTTCGCCATCCAGCTCAAGCTGCTGCCGGCTGGTGGCTTTGTGGACTGGTCGGACAACCCGCTGGCGGCCGCCCGCGCGCTGGTGCTGCCGTCGTTGGCGCTCGGTCTGGTCCAGGCAGCCGTGCTCACGCGCTACATTCGCTCGGCCATCATCGAGGTCCAGCGCGAAGACTTCATTCGCACCGCTCGCGCCAAGGGACTGACCCGTTGGCAAGCGCTGCGCCGCCACGGCTTCCGTTACGCCGCCATCCCGGTGGTCACCGTGCTGGGCGTCCAGCTCACCGGTCTGCTGGTCGGCGCGGTGGTGATCGAGAACGTGTTCGTGCTGCCCGGGCTGGGCCGGCTGCTGTTCCAGTCCGTCGGCAATCGCGACCTGATCGTGGTCCAGGACCTGGTCATGCTGCTGACCGCAGTCGTGCTCGTCGTCAACTTTCTGGTCGACCTCAGCTACCGCCTGCTGGACCCGCGTATTCGGAGCTCGGCATGACGCGTCGAGTACCGCCAACCCTGGTCGTCGGCGGCCTCCTGGTGGCCCTGGTCATCGTGGCCGCATTGGCCTCGGTCGTGTGGACCCCGTCCGACCCGAGCCACGTCGAGGTCTCGGCACGACTGAAAGGCCCCACGGCGGCGTATCTGCTCGGCACCGACCAGCTCGGCCGCGACGAGCTCAG
>CBJLVJ010000849.1:0-1803 GCA_966426465.1 uncultured bacterium
TCACGATCAGGCGCCCAGTCTTCTTGACCGACTCGACGATCGTCTGCTCGTCCAGGGGCACCAGCGTGCGGGGATCGATCACCTCCAGCTCGATGCCCTCTGCGGCCAGCTGCTCGGCGGCTTTGAGCGCCTTACCGAGCATCGTGTGCACGCCGACGACCGTCACGTGCTTGCCTTCGCGCTTGATCTCGGCCACGCCGAGCGGCACGGTGTAGTCGCCCTCCGGCACGGGCCCCTTCGCGAAGTACAGCACCTTGTGCTCGAGGAAAATGACGGGATTGTCATCGCGAATCGCCGACTTGAGCAGTCCCTTGGCGTCGGCGGGCGTGCTCGGGGTAACGACCTTCAGGCCCGGAATGTGGCAGAACCAGGCTTCCAGGCTCTGGCTGTGCTGGGCCGCGTTCCCTCGCCCGGCGCCCTCCTGGGCGCGAATGACCAGCGGCACCCTGGCCTTGCCGCCGAACATGTAGCGCAGCTTGGCCGCCTGGTTGACGATTGGCTCCATCGCCAGCCCGATGAAGTCGACGTACATGATCTCGGCCACCGGCCGACTGCCGGTCGCCGCGGCGCCAACCGCGACGGCCGCGATGGCTTCCTCCGAGATGGGCGTGTCACGTACGCGCTCGGTCCCGAACTCCTCGACCAGGCCTTTGGTCACGCCGAAGACGCCCCCGCCACCCCACACGGCCACGTCCTCGCCCATGACGAACACGGCCGGGTCGCGCCGCATCTCTTCGCGCAGAGCCTCGTTCAACGCCTCGGCGTACGTGATCTGCCGCTCCGCTGTCGGCGTCGCCACGCGCGCCTCGGTTGTTCGCGGATCGGCTACGGCCATCGCGTCCTCCGTCCAGATCGTGCCCGCGCGCGCTCAGGCATAGATGTCGGTCATCAGCTGGTCTGCCGTCGGCTCGGGGCTGTTCTTGGCGAACTCGACGGCCTCGTCGATCTCGGTCTCGATGCGCCGCTCCAGGTCGGCGATGTCGGCCTCGGCCAGCACGCCCCGCTCCACCGCCGCGCGCCTGACGCGCTCGATGGGGTCCTGCAGGCGCCACCGTTCGACCTCCTCCTTCTCGCGGTAATTCAGCGGATCGCCCGCGTGATGGCCGTGGTAGCGGTAGGTGTTGCACACCAGGTAGGCCGGCCCGTCGCCGCGCCGTGCCCGTTCGACCAGCTCGCCGGCCGCGGCGTTGACAGCAAACAGGTCCATGCCATCGACGGTCACGCCCGGGATGCCGTAGCCAGCGGCGCGCCGGGCAGGGTCGCCACCGGCCACGCTCCAGTCCGAGCGGGCCGACATGGCGTACTGGTTGTTCTCGCAGACGTAGACCACCGGCAGCTTCCAGATCGCGGCCAGGTTGGTCGTTTCGTGCAGGATGCCCTGCTCCAGGGCGCCGTCACCGAAAAAGCAGATCGCGACCGAACCCGTCTTCTGCAGCCTGGCCGTGAGCGCCGCGCCGGTCGCCAGGCCCATACCGCCGCCGACAATACCGTTGGCGCCCAGCATGTGCTTGTCCATGTCGGCGATGTGCATGCTGCCGCCTTTGCCACCCGAGTAGCCCGTCGCGCGGCCCAGGAGCTCCGCCATCATCCTGCGAACGTCGCCGCCTTTGGCGATCGTGTGGCCGTGCCCACGGTGGGTGCTGGTGACGTAGTCGTCCGGCCGCAAGGCCAGCATCACGCCAACCCCGACCGCCTCCATCCCGATGTACGGATGGGTCGTGCCGCGCATCTCACCCGCTCGATAGAGCGCCAGGGCGCGCTCGTCGAAGTGCCGAATGGTGAGCATCAAGCGCAACGCTTCAC
>CBJLVJ010000850.1:0-1785 GCA_966426465.1 uncultured bacterium
AGGGCTGACTCGTCAGCAACGACTGGATCCGCGCTGAGGTCCAGTACGGCGTCGCGCAGTTGACTTGCGGCGCCGAGGAACCAGCCGACCGGTTCGCCATACGTCGTCCAGAAGGCATCCGACTCAGGCACCGGGTAGGGATAATTGGTGCGGTCGGCCGGTGAAACGTCAGGAAAGAACGGCCCCCAGGCCTCGGCGAGCGGAAGAGTCGCCCAGCGGTCATCGCGCACCATGTGCATCAAGGCGAGCGGCTCGGGCCAGTGACTCGCGTAGAGGTTGGTCGCCACGAGATCACCGGGCGTGGCGGCCGCGGCTATCAGGCGATGGTCCGGATGCCACCAGATATCGAATGTGGGTGACCAGCCGTATGCCTCCCACCGGTGTACCCGTCGCACCATGACTGTGTGATTGCCGCTCTCCGGCAGCTTCTCCCAGCGCGGGGCCAATCCGGCCAGAACCGTTTGATGCGACAGCAGACCAACGAGCCCATGCTCCGCGCACCACTGCACGAGCTTGGCCTCGCCGGCAGCGCCGAGGCGGACGGCCTGACCGTTGATGGTCGTCTCGGGGTCTTTGGCAAGGATTCCAACTAACTCGACGAGCGACGCGTAAGGCGGCTCGGAACGCGCGTCCCCGGCCCGAGACGCACGATATTGGTCCCACGGGTCGTACTGCTCAAGCCGTGCCCCAGGCGCAGGACGAACGCCGCCATCGCGCACGAGGTAGTTGTCGAAACGCCACCAGAGCCCCTGCGCGACATCGAATGCCTGGCGTTGTGCGCCCACATCCGGGGCTGTCCAGTGCATGTCCATCGTTGACACCAGACAGCATAGCTGAGCAGACTGGACCATACAAGACCTTGTAGGTCGGAGGATGTCATGTCCCAGATGTTGTTGCGGGCTGAGGAAGCAGCCCGCGCGCTCGGCATCGGCCGGTCAAAGCTCTACGCGCTTGTGGCAGCCGGCGAGATACCTGTGATTCGCATCGGTCGCGCCACGCGTATCCCCGCGGCTGCCCTGGAGCGGTGGGTCGAGGAGCGCACTGTGCCTGGTGCCACAAGCTCCCAGGTGGCAGACCTTAATCGATGGGAACGAAATGCGCGCGGGTGAGCGACGCCGTCCATGGCAGACGCGGTCAGCTGCGCGGTCGAGCTACGCGGGCGGTGGATTGAGGCTTGACTGCACGTCGATCCGTGCGGTCACCGTAGGCCGTTGGCTGCCAAGCGACCGCACCGGCGCGCGGCTGACATCAGGGCGCGGTGGACTGGTGCATGAGCGTGGCGGGCTCGACATTCAGCGCATCAGCCAGTTTGCGGATCGTAGCCCGGCGGGCCACACCGCCGGCCTCCAGGCGAATGATGGCTGTTCTGGCCACGTGTGCCGCAGCGGCCAGATCGGACTGAGTCAGCATCTGAGCGACCCGCAGCCGCTCGAGCTGGGGCGCCGCGTAGAGAGCCTTGGGACGAGGCACACGCGGGGCAGCGTACTCGACGTGTCCCGCAACTGTCCCGCTTCAGGACGACAGCGCGCGGCCATGTCCCGATTGTAGGCACTTAGTGTCCCGTAAGTCCTTCAAGTGTCGCTATAGTTAGGCCGGCGGAGGTTCGTCGAGGAACTCACATGCGAGCGATTGGTTGCCTGCCGAAAGCGGCGCCTGGCCGATGTGTCACAGCGGTGGTTCTAGCGGCCAGCTGCTTCCTGCCCGCGCTGCCGTTACTGGCTGCCTCGCCCGCGATGGCCGAGTCGCGCACGCCGGCGGAAGCTACGGCCCACGCGCTTGACGAGC
>CBJLVJ010000851.1:0-1784 GCA_966426465.1 uncultured bacterium
CGCGGGCCTACCGCGACGGCCTGCGGGCGGCCTACCCGGGCGCGTCACTGGTGTGTTACGCGGCCAAGGCGTACTGCGCGCCGTGGCTGCTCAGGCTCGTCGCCCAGGAGGGCCTCGGCCTGGACTTGGTCTCGGGTGGCGAGCTGCAGGCAGCCAGGGCAAGCCGCTTTCCTGCCGAGCGCACCTACTTTCACGGCAACAACAAATGCGAGGACGAGATCGCGCTGGCGCTCGAGATGGGCGTCGGACGGCTCGTCGTCGATAACTTCGAAGAGATCGAGCGCGTGTCGCGCCTGGCCGTCGAGCGGCAGCGCGACCAGATGGTGTTGCTCAGGGTCGCGCCCGGCGTCGAGGCGCATACGCACGTGCACATCAAGACGGGCGTGCTGGACACCAAGTTCGGTCTGAGCATCCAGACCGGCGCGGCCGCTGAAGCCGTCGACCTGATTCGCCGTAGCCCGGGCCTCACCCCGGTCGGGCTGCACGCGCACATCGGCTCGCAGATCTTCGAGCTGGCGCCGTACCGCGAGACGATCGAGCGGGTGTTTGACTTCGCCGCGAGCGTCGGGCTCGAGCTGCGCGAGCTCAGCCCCGGGGGCGGCTTCGGGGTGCGCTACACGCCCGCGGACACGTCGCTGCCCGCGGCCCACGTGACCCGAGCGATCGCCGACACGGTCTGTGCCGTCGCCCGCCAGACTGGCGCCAGCCTGCCCATGCTGACCATCGAGCCGGGCCGCTCCATCGTTGGTACGGCCGGGATCGCCGTGTACCGCGTTGGCTCCATCAAGTCGATCAGCGGCGTGCGCACGTACGTTGCCGTCGACGGCGGCATGGCCGACAACATTCGGCCGACGGCCTACGGCGCGGTGTACACGCCGCTGCTGGCCAACCGGGCGCTCGACGAGGCCGATGCCAGCGTGGCCATCGCCGGCAAGTACTGCGAGTCTGGCGACGTGCTCGTCAAGGATGCGCGCCTGCCCATGCCGCGCGTCGGCGACCTGGTGGCGGTGCCGAGCTCGGGCGCCTATCACCTGTCGATGGCGAGCAACTACAACCTGTCGCTGCGACCAGCCGTCGTGGTGATCAGCGACGGGCGACCCCGCCTGGTCCGCCGTCGCGAGACGTACGACGACCTCCTGCGGCCAGAGCTCTGAACCCTCGCTACGGCTCACAAGAGATTGCCGCGGGTCGCCCGCCCACGAGAAGTCGACTGAGCGCGGCTACTGGATCGAGTACAGGTAGGCTGCCGCGGCGGCGGCTTCATCCGCGCTCAGGCCCAGCTTCGGCATGGCCGTGCCAGGTTTGAGCGTCGGCGGGTCGGCGATCCACTTCGCCAGGTCATCAACCGACGCGTTGGGCACCGTGCCGTTCGGATAGGTAGCGATCATCGGACGCTGACTCAGCGGCGGCACGTCCTCGTGTGGCCCGAGGTTTGGCCCGATCGTGCCGCTGGCACCCGGAATATTCGGGATGGTGTGGCAGCTGCCGCAGCCGCGCTGCAGGATCACCTGCACGCCCTGCTGCTGTTGCGGATTGAGCTGCTGGTAGAACGGCAACGAGGTGACCTCCGGCTGCTTCGGCAGCGTGGCCAGGCCCTGGGCGACGTGTTCGTTCACCAGGTCAGCGGTATGTTCCCAGGGCGTCGCCGTCTTGCCTTCGAAATTCACCTGGCGGTCTCCATTCAGGATCATCAGCGTCAGCTCGTTGATCTGCTCGTCGAGCAGCGAGCCGCCGTCGATCTGTCCCCAGGTCGGCATCGGCGTGCCGGGCCGGCCGCGCTGAAT
>CBJLVJ010000852.1:0-1775 GCA_966426465.1 uncultured bacterium
CCGAGCTACCCCATTTCCGCGAGCCGTTCGCCGGTCACGGCGGGCAACCCCGCGTCGCCGGCGTCTGGCAGTACTACACCGCGCAGGTCTCCCAGGACCTGTAAACACTTCAGGTGGAGCGCAGCGCGCAGTAGAGTCCGGTCGCCACGACAACCTGGAAAGCCAGTGTCCAGCGCAGCATGGAGGCGTTGGTGCGCTGGACCTCCTCGGCGAGCCGCCGGTCGAGGTAATCGCGAGTGACGAATTGACTGCTGGACCGCTGGATCGTGTCGGCCATCGCGGCTACTTGCCGCTCGGTGAAGGCAGCTGCGCGCAAGCGTTCGACGTCGCCGGCGTCGCTCACGGCATTCCAGTTTACTGGTCCATTCCTGATCTTGTCTCGACCGCACCCGCCGTATAGCTATGGGCGGCTATCCTGGCAGGCATGGCCAAGGCGTACTGGGTAAACACCTATCGGTCCATTTCGAATCAGTCTGCATTCGACGCATACGCTCGGCTCGCGGGTCCGGCGGTTGAGGCCGGCGGCGGCCGGTTCGTGATCCGTGGCAACCCCGCCAAGACCTACGAATCCGGGCTGATGCAGCGAGTCGTCGTGGTCGAATTCGACTCTCTGGAGCAGGCGATCAAGGCCCATGACAGTGAGGCGTATCAGGAAGCGCTCAAGGCGCTCGACGGTGGCGCCGACCGCGACATTCGCATCGTCGAGGGCGTCGGCTAGCCAGAGCACTCGACCACCAGGCTAGAGCCCACCCGGGCGCGTGCGCGCCAGAGCCGATCAACCGGGACTGCTGGACACTCGATCGCACACCAATGGCCCTGGCGTCGGGGCCACCGCTGGAGCAGACTTCCGCCCGCACGCGGCGGCATACGTGCGCGCGCCGACAGCCACGGGTTCGCAGGCTGCTCATGGGAGGGACGGCGAGTTTCAGCAATGAAAAGGATGCTCTGGCCGCGCACGATGTACTGGCTCGGCTTCGCGACCACGGGACTCGGTCTGTTCTACGCACTGACTGGCATCACCGCTTCAACCGCAGTGCTGGCCAGAAGCAGCACGCAGACCGGTGGCGCCGGGCTGGCCATCATTGGCGTGGCGTTGATGATGACCGGCAAGGCATGGATGGATGCGGTGGCGCGTTCGCGCGGCCGGCTGAGCTGCCCTTCATGCAGTCGCGTTGTGCAGGCCACGCACGTGCACTGTGCTCAGTGCGGAGCGCCGCTGCGCACCAACGTGCAGATGCTTCGCGTTCTCGACGCGGCAGCCGCCAGCTCCGGAGCGCCGCGCCCGCTGTATTGTCCCGGCTGCGGCTCGCAGGCAACGACCGCCGCATCGTTCTGCAGCCACTGCGGGCGGTCGCTGTCACGTGCCTACGCGCCGGTGGCGGCGTGAACGACGGCGAGCGATTCTGTTCGACGTGCGGCAGCTCACGTGCTCCCGTCGACGCCTTTTGTGCCCGTTGTGGCAGGGCGTTCGGCAGCGTGCTGCCAGCCTTCGCCGCGGCGTTCGGTGAACCCGCGAGTCGGCAGCTCTCCGGCACCACCCAGGCTGGCATCATCGCCGCGAACGTCGAACCCAGCTTCGACAACACCACCTCGCCGTTCTGGTCGAAAGCAGCACCAGCCACTGCCGTGCGCGACTGGACCCATCCGATGCTGGCGTTCGCGCTGGTGTCCCTGACGTTTGGCGTCTACGCGTTCTACTGGCTGTTCGAGACCTGGCGCGAGATCAAGCGCCACGATGGCGATGAGGGTAAGAACCCGCTCGGGCACACGCTGGC
>CBJLVJ010000853.1:0-1764 GCA_966426465.1 uncultured bacterium
CCTTTCCTGCTTCTACCACGACGCTGGCGCGTGCTTGCTTCAGAACGGCGTGGTGGTCGCTGCCGCTGAAGAGGAGCGCTTCTCTCGAGTCAAGCACGATGCCCGCCTGCCAGCGCACGCGGCTGACTATTGCCTGAGCGCGGCCGGTCTCGAGCCCAAGGACCTGGACTTCATCATCTTCTACGAGAAGCCGCTGCTGAAGTTCGAGCGAATCGTCGCGGGTTACGCGGCCACCTACCCGCGCTCGCGCTCAGCCTTTGTCGGGGCAATCCAGACGTGGCTCGGGCAGAAGCTGTGGGTGCGCGGCCAGATCCGTCAGGCGTTCGGTTTCCGCGGCGAGATTCTGTTCAGCGAACACCACGTTTCCCACGCCGCCAGCGCGTTCTTCCCGTCGCCATTCGACGAAGCTGCCGTGGTCACCGCCGATGGTGTGGGCGAGTGGGCAACGACCACGCTCGGCCATGGCCAGGGTATCGAACTGGAGGTCACCCACGAGATTCGATACCCGCACTCGCTGGGGCTGCTGTACAGCGCGTTCACCGCCTATCTCGGCTTCGAGGTCAACGAAGGCGAGTACAAAGTGATGGGCATGGCCGCCTATGGCCGGCCGACGTGTGTCGACAAAGTCCGCCAGGTGATCGCGCTGGCCGATGACGGTAGCTTCCGGCTGGATATGCGCTACTTCGGCTACCAGCACGGACTGCGCTCGATCGATCGAGCCTTCGTGGACCTGTTCGGGCCGCCGCGACAGGCCGGCGCCGAGCTGGACCAACGCTATGCCGACATTGCCGCCAGTATCCAGCAGGTCACTGAAGACGCCATGCTTGGCCTGGCGCGGCGAGTCCGCCAGCTGAGCGGGTCGGACAACCTGTGTCTGGCGGGCGGAGTGGCGCTGAACGTGCTCGCCAATGCGCGCATCCTGCGCGAATCGGGGTTCCAGCGGGTATGGATTCAGCCAGCAGCCGGAGACGCCGGTGGATGCATCGGCGCGGCGACGTATCTGCACCACGCGGTGTTGCGGAACCCGCGTCGCTGGCCAATGGAGTCGGCTTTGCTGGGTCCGTCGTACTCGAACGACGAGATCCATTCGTTTCTGGAGCGCGAAGGCGTCGGCTATACACGCTTGGAGGAACGCGCGATTGCCCCGACCGTGGCGCGGCTGCTGGCCGACAACGACGTCGTGGGTTGGTTCCAGGGTCGCATGGAGTTTGGCCCGCGTGCGCTCGGCGCGCGCAGCATTCTGGCCAATCCGACCGACCCATCCACCAGAGACACCCTGAATGCCAAGATCAAGCACCGCGAGGCATTCCGTCCTTTCGCGCCGTCAACACTGCTGGAGGCAGCGCCGACCTACTTCGAGTTCGGCGGTCCGGCCGGCGAGCCCGAGAGTCCATTCATGTTGCTGACCGCGCGCGTGCGACCGGACAAGCAGCACCTGTTGCCGGCCATCACCCACGTTGATGGCACCGCCCGCGTGCAGACCGTTACCCGCGCGCAAAATCCGCTGTACTACGCGGTCATCGAGGAGTTTGGCAAACTGAGCGGAGTGCCGGTGCTGGTCAACACCTCCTTCAACGTGCAGGGCGAGCCGATCGTGTGCTCGCCCGAGGAAGCCTTCAACTCGTTTGCGCACACCGACATGGACTATCTGGTCATGGGTGACGCATTGATTCCCGCCCGCGCCAAGCGCAAGTTGGGCAGCTATCCCGGCACCAGCCAGGTCCACCGCGGGGCGGAGGTGTTCGTCTGACCTGCTCCGATCAC
>CBJLVJ010000854.1:0-1762 GCA_966426465.1 uncultured bacterium
CCCGCAGAGTCGCGCGCTGCTCGGGCGTTAGCAGGATCACGGCTCAGTGTCCCACTCGGTGAGGTCGGTCGTCGGCGTCACTGTTGACCGGCCGCTGTCGGCGGTGTCCCGGGGCGCTATGCATGGTGGCCCCAGCTCGCCCCACCCTCAGGTCTGAGTCAGGCGCCCGCCTGGTCGGTTCCTCGCAGCCGCTTGAGCGCTAACGCTGGCTGGCTGTGCCCGGCTCATTCTGCTGCTCCAGCACCTTCTTCATGAACACCCGCAGAAAGCCGTGGTCCAGTCGTCGATCGATCTCGTCGTACCCGAGGCGGCGGTAGTAGGCGATGTTCTCGGTCATCAACTCATGCGTGTACAGCCGCACTTCCCGCAGGCCACCGGCGCGCGCCTGCTCCTCGGCGAACGTCAACAGGCAGCGTCCGAAGCCCCGGCCCTGGTGATCAGGATGGACCGCGACGTTCTCGATGAACAGCGCGTCCTGCTCGGGCACGACGACCAGGACTCCACATACGTCCCCGCCTGGCTCCCGGAGCACGAACACGACCCCGCGCGCGATCAAGCTGCCGTAGTCGGCGCTCATGGGCGCTGGCTCCTGTCCGATGCGCGGCACATAGTTCGCGTAGGCGTCGTGCACGCAGGCGGTCACCGCCGCGGCGTCCGCTGGCTGAGCACGCTCAATGTGGATGGTGTCGGGCGTAGCGATACCCATCTCCCCGCCCTGCAGAGAGGCCTCGTGAGCGAGCATACGTGGTTTCGGCAATCTCGTCGGCAGTCTTCAGTGATGCGCCCCGCGCGCAGCGGTGCCGTACCTCGTGCTGGACCCTCGGGTGTGTCCTCAGGCGCCGCCCTCGCCCAGACCCCGTCGAACCACGGTCGGAGCAATTCGATCCACAGGCGAGACTCGCCAGCGCCGCGGTCGAGCCGCTCGGTGATCGCCTGGCGGACGAACTCGGAGACGGACACGCCCTCGCGCGAGGCAGCCGCCTGCAGACGCCGGTCGAAATTGGCGTCCACGCGCACGGTGAGCGGTTTCCCTTCCGCGGGAACGCGCCTCACAGACATGGCGACATACGTCCGTTGTAGGACAAAGCTTGTATGACACGCTTTGCCGCAGCGCTCAGCTCGATGTTGTACTCGGCCGACTTTCGGCCTTCCGTCAAGATTGAGCCACAGCGTCAGTGCGTCAGGTTGCGCGCATGACTCGGTGGTGTGTCCGGCGAGGCATTCGGCGGGCTGGCACCGTCTGTGGTTCCCGTCGATGCAAGTCCGACATGAACCGGCTCCAACCGGCAGCCACCACCGCGGAGAGCGCGCACCAGGCGATCAGAACCAGGCCTACCATCTCCAGCGGCTGCATACCTCGTGGGCTGCAGTTGCTGTGCCAGGTGCCGCAGGTGCGCTGCAACAGCACTAGGTCGAGGACGCGCTGTACGCCGCAGCAGTGGCCAACTGCCTGGTCGCCGACGATCGCGAGCGGAAGTGCTGGGCCACGATCAGGATTGGCCCGAGTGCTGGCCGGCGGGAACCCGTCGAGTCGGGCGCCGACAGGGGCGGCTGCCCGTTCGGAGACGCCGCCGCCAGAGAGCCGCGCGGTTCGACCCATCCGTGTCTGCGGAAGAGCTCGACCACGCGGATTAGTTCGTCAGAGGCAGACCTCCCCTGCCGGGTCGGCAGAATTTGAGGCAACGCGGGGGCTCCAGAATATCGACGCTTTTTAGAACGAACGTTCTATACTTGGTGCATGTCGCCCAGCTTCTTCCGGTGT
>CBJLVJ010000855.1:0-1758 GCA_966426465.1 uncultured bacterium
CAGTGGCGCTGTCGCCAGAGCTGCTGTGCGATGGCGAGCACCTGATTGAGGTCCGCGATCCGTCGCTTACGCTGGTTGCGATCGGCCAGTTGCCAATGATCCAGTTGGACCTCGCGGCCCACCCGGCGGATGGCGGCGCCGGCGATATCACGGACGGTGGCCCGGACCCTTGAGCGCTGTCGGACGAGCCACACGCCGCCAGCCCGCCGGTACGCGTAAGCGATGAGGTCGAGGTCCGAGTAGCGGTGGGTCAGCCCTGCCCGCGGAGGGACTGGCACAACCGCCGACAAACATCTCAACGGATGGCTTCGCCATCCTGACTGTGGCTATCCAAGTCCTCACCACTGAGCTTGCATGCGTGCGGCAAAATGTCGGTACCGCGTATCCCAGCAGCCCGATTAACTCTCCTCGTGAGTCGATGCGGCACATCATGGCTGACCCAGCCATAGCCCACTTGCAAGAGCACCTGCTGGAGCGGATGGAGCACTGGTCGGGTTCGTCGGTCAGCGCGGCCGTCAGCCTGGACCCGGCGTTCCGAACTGCTCCGGCGGCGCTGCTGGACGTGCTCGCGGCGCAGCGCGAACCATTGCTGACCTGGTTCGACCAGGTGCTTCGGGCCTCAGGCGACGCGGGTGATCGCCGCTGGCCGACCGACCCGGCCGGGTTCCTGGCGGTCCGTCTGCTGCGCTGGCTCCAGTCCAAGAACCAGTACCTCGACCTCGGCGCCGCCCTTCACCAACAGGCTCGAGAGCTGTATGGAGCATCCGCGGCCGTCATGGGTGCTGCCCTGGCCCGGACGACCCATGACAGGCACTTGCGCGATGCCGTTGAACAGGCTCTGGCGGACCACCAGCGCCGTCTGGCAGCCTTCCTGGAGGCGCTGGCGCGCTCGCCGGGTGTGCCCGGGCCAGCTTTCGTATACCGCGAGGCGGTCTGCGGATCGTACTCGCCCGAGCTGCAGCTGCAGGTGCTTGGGCTTGCAGGCGAAGCTCTTCAGGAGCCGATCCTGGACCTCGGCTGCGGCGAGCACGGCGGTCTGGTCCACGCGCTCAGAGCAGCGGGACTGACGGCTGTGGGGCTGGACCGACTCGCCGACCAACAGGCGGACCTCATCGCTGCAGACTGGTTCGACCTCGACCTGCCGCAGGCGAGCTGGGGCACCATCATCTCCCACCTGGCCTTCTCCCAGCAGTTCCTGCACCAGCACCTGCGCGGGGGCCCCGGTTCGGAACGCTACGCACGCAAGTACCTGGCAATCCTGCGCGCCCTGCGGCCGGGCGGTATCTTCGCCTACGCGCCGAGCGTGCCATTCATCGAAGACCTGCTGCCACGCACGACATGGCGGGTCGTTCGGCGTCCGATTTCGCCGTCTATGTCCGAAGCGAGCCCAACAATCCGGCTCCTCAGCCTGCCCTTTCAGGCCTCACAGATTGAGCGGCTGGCGTGATGTCGGGAGCAGCCGCACCAACGCCAAACTCATGTCTGTCGCCCACGAGCACGCGGAGGTGTCATTCACCGTGACGAACGATCACGCCAGGAACGGGCGGTTTCACCACGGAGCATTGGGCCAGTCTGTTCGCTACCGTGCCAAGCTGCCATCACGCTTTCGGCCGAGAACGGGTTGCTGGCGCACCTGGTGCGATCACCTCCTTACCCTCGGCCCAGCAGCGCCGGCGAGAGGACGTGCAGCACCAGGTCGGCGGCGAAGTGCGCCACCATTGCCGCGAGCAGGCCGCGGCGCCAGTACAGCCAGCCAAA
>CBJLVJ010000856.1:0-1741 GCA_966426465.1 uncultured bacterium
GTGCTCTCGGCGGCTTTCCACGAGCTCGGCCACGCCGCCGCGCTGCACTACGCCGGCGGCCGCACCAAAGGCATGGGCGCCGGGCTGTACATCGTCTACCCGGCGTTCTTCACCGACGTTTCCGACAACTACCGCTTGCCGCGCTGGCAACGCGTGCGGACGGATCTCGGCGGCTTCTACTTCAACCTGATCTTCGCGCTCGGGATCATGAGCCTGTACGTCTTCAGCGGACGCGAGTTCCTGCTGCTGATGGTGCTCATGATCAACCTCGAGATCATCCACCAGCTCATGCCGTTCCTGCGACTCGACGGCTACTGGGCCCTGGCCGACATCACCGGCGTGCCCGACTTCTTCACCCAGATGGCCGCCTTCGCGCGCAGCGTCTTGCCAGTCAAGGCGTGGAAGGGTCGCAAACTGCCGCCCCTGAAATGGTGGGCCAAGCTCGTCTTCGCGCTGTACACGCTGATCACCATTCCGTTGCTCCTGTTCCTGCTGGTGCTCATGCTGCGCAGCGTTCCGCGCGTGTTGTCCACTGCGTGGGATTCGTTCGGTCAGCAAGGCCAGGGGTTCCTTGCCGCGCAGGCAAGCGGTGATATGTTGGGCATGCTGGCCTCTGCAGGTCAGGCGTTCCTGCTGCTGATTCCCAGCATCGGACTGGGCTACACCGTGATTGCGCTCGGCAGGCGGTTTACCACGGCGCTGTGGACGTGGGGCAAGCCGAACGCGGTTCGACGCGCGATCAGCGGTGTGTGTTACGTCGGCGCCCTGGGATTGCTGGGCTTCATGTGGCTGCCACAGCTACCGCTGCCTGGCCGCGCGCAGCAGCCGGCGCCGATCAATCTCGGGCCGATCAGTCCGGTCAGCTGGCAGCCGATCGGTGCCGACGAGCGCGGCACGCTGCAGGATGTGGTCAGCGATGCGATTGCGCCAGCGGTTTTGCCGACCGTGGAGCCGCGACAGGCGCAAGCGACGGCCCAGCCTACGCCCGGGCAAACGGCGCAACCGGCGGCGCCGCCACTTACTGACGTCCAGACACGCGGCACGCCCGAGCCCACGCCAGCTGCGACCTCGGCGGCGACGTCCGGCGGGTCTCAGGCCACGTCTCAAGCCGTGGCGCCGACACCGGAGACGGCGCTCCAGGCCACCCCGCTGCCACGGAGCACGCTCACACCCACGCCGTCATCGCGCGCCACGCCGACCATTCCGCCTCGGGTCACACCGACGCCGCGGGCGTGATCGCCAGGCAGATCGGGCATTAAACCATCGGCTGAGGCCGGTCGGGCCTACAGGGCCGCGGTCTGGTACCAATCGGCTATGGATCGCACCCTGCCTCGTCCCTAGACTGCGGCCACATTCGGGCCAGTCAGGACACGGCAAGGAGGCGGCAGCGTGCCGATTATCGCGGTAGCCAATCAAAAAGGCGGGGTGGGCAAAACCACCAGCACGCTGAATCTCGGAGCTGCTCTGCAGGAGGCCGGCAAGCGTGTGCTGCTGGTCGATCTCGACCCCCAGGGCAACCTGTCGGTCGCCGCGGGCATCGTTGACATCGACGCAGCCTACCCGAGCGTCGGCGATCTCCTGGCGCTGGCGGCGCGGGGTCGTACCTCCAGCGGTCCGGGCATCGAGGGCGCAATCGTGCGCAGTCCATCGGGACTGGACATCGTGCCGGCCAACGCCACTCTCTCGGCGGCTGAATTGAGCCTGGTTTCGGCGCTCAACCGCGAGTCGATGCTGGCGGGCC
>CBJLVJ010000857.1:0-1736 GCA_966426465.1 uncultured bacterium
ATCGGCCAATGACCGAAGCGGCCGCCGCGGCCGGCAAGCATGTCGTCTGCTCGAAACCGCTGACCGCGTTCGACGCCGCTTCCTTGCCCGACGGGGCGAGCGTGAGCGAGGTGCCGCGCGCTGAGATGCTGCACACCGCGGCCGAGAACGCGAGCGCTATGGTCCA
The DNA here is from genome assembly GCA_966426465.1 of uncultured bacterium. Lineage (GTDB taxonomy): Bacteria > Chloroflexota > UBA6077 > UBA6077 > CF-72 > CF-72. The sequence continues at coordinate 167 of CBJLVJ010000857.1, forward strand.
GGCAGCGCGAGACGCGGGCGTGCGACTGATGTATGCCGAAAACTGGGTCTACGCGCCCTCCATCGTCAAAGCCAACCGCCTGGCCGACGCCGCTGGCGGAACGATCCTCGAAATGCGCGGCGGTGAGTGCCACAGCGGCTCGCACTCGCCCTACTCTAAAGAGTGGCGCTATGCCGGTGGTGGCGCGCTGTTACGGCTCGGCGTACACCCGATCGGAGCGATGCTGTACCTGAAGCGGAAGGAAGGCATGCGCCGCTGGGGGCGGCCTATCCGTCCGCGCTCGGTGGTCGCCGAAGTCGGTGACCTGACACTGACACCGGGCTTTGCCGACGAGCAGCAGCACTGGATCGGAACCGGGTGGCTCGACGTCGAGAACTGGGGCTCCATCCTGCTGACGTTCGACGACGGTACGCGGGGTATCGCCTGGGCCTCGGACGCGGTGCTTGGCGGCATGGAAAGCTCGCTCAAGATCCTGATGTCCAATGCGCACATCAACTGCAATCTGACACACACGCGGCTGGTTGAAGCCTACGCCCCAGACAGCTCGGTCTTCGCGTCGGAGTACCTGACGGAGAAGCTCGAGACCAGCGCGGGCTGGAGTCCGCCGCAGCCGGATGAAGACTGGGTACAGGGTCATCGCCACATGCTCCAGGATTTCGTCGCGTCAGTCGCGGATGGCCACGCTCCTCAATCCGATGGCGAGCTTGGCCGCGATGCCATTCGCGTGGTCTATAGCGCGTACGTCGCCGCCGAGGAAGGCCGCCGCGTGACGCTCGACCCGGTCGACTGAGCCGCACTTCTCCTGGCGTCGGCTGCGCGCATCGCCGGTTTCACCAGGAATTTATCTTCGCCCGCATTCCTCCAAGTTCTCTCCCATGTAGCGCGATTAATTTCGCGTTCGAGGGTTCCCCACTGACCCTCGAACAACACAGGGAGGTCTCGAGCAGACCCATGTCTCGATCGTTTTTTTCCGTCAGGCGCGGCCTTGCCGCGGGCGGCGCGGTACTCCTGCTGGGCGGTTCCGCGGTCAGCGTCGCCCTGGCGCAAACCGCACCCACAAGCACACCGCCGGCCGCTGGTCAAAACGGGCCATCCGGCTACCAGGCCTTCGTGGACGCCCTGGCCAAACGACTCAACATCAGCTCCGCGGCGCTGCAGACCGCGATCACTCAGGCCCGAACCGACGCCGGCCTACCGGCTAACGGCGGGTTCGGACCGGGCCATGGCGGACCGGGGCATCGTGGCGTCGATCTGAACGTTGCCGCAACGACCATCGGCATCACGCAGGACCAGTTGCGCCAGGAGCTTGCGACGAAATCGCTGGCCGACGTCGCGACTGCCCACGGCAAGAACCCGAGCGACGTGGCAACGGCGCTGAAGAACGCCGCCCACACGCGCATCGACCAGGAGGTGACAGCCGGACGCATTGACGCGGCGCAGGCAGCTCAGGCAAAGACTCGGGCCGACCAGCGCATCGACCAGGAGATGACGGAAGTCCGGCCGGCGGGCGGACCAGGCGGCCCTGGCGGCCGCGGCACACCGTAGACCACACGGCGGCGTCTATCACATA
>CBJLVJ010000858.1:0-1735 GCA_966426465.1 uncultured bacterium
CGCGCTGAAGGCGCTGAACGTGCAGAACGTCGGCCCCGATTTGCCCCAGGCAACGCGGCGCATGGGTCAGGATCTGCTGAATCCACCAGACGTGAGCGGCTGGAAGGGCGGCGACAACTGGATCAGCGCGAGCACGTTGCTCGAGCGTTTCAACTTCGCCGACCGCCTCGCAGCCGCGCGCGGGCCCGACCAGCCGTACTTCGTCGACGTCAGTGGCCAGCTGCTCGGTCATGGACTGCGCACCGCCACCGACGTGGTCGACTTCTACCTCGGTCTGCTAGTAGATGGGGCCGCCACCACCGAAGCGCGTCAGAGTCTGATCGACTATTTGAACTCCGACGGTAGCTTCGTGGTTTCGCCGAACGACGAGTCCACCGAGCAGAAAGTCCGCGGCATGCTCCACCTGGCCATGTCGCTGCCCAACCATCAGATGGCGTAGGAGGAGGACCTGATGACATTCACACGACGCAACCTCCTCAGTCGCGGCGCGCTGCTGGTTGCCGCGGGCCTCACCGCTCCGTCGTTTCTCACGCGCACCGCCCTGGCGCTGCAGGAGTCCCCGGCAGCCGTCAATCCTCTGCGTCGCGACAAGATACTGGTGGCTGTGCAGCTGTCAGGCGGCAATGACGGATTGAACACGCTCATCCCCTTTGCTGATCCACGCTATTACCAGCTGCGCTCCTCACTCGCCATACCCACCTCCGACATCCTGCCGCTCACCGATGCGGTCGGCCTGCATCCCAGTCTGGCGAGGCTCAAGGGCCTGTACGACAGAGGCATGGTCGCGGTGGTGCAGGGCGTCGGCTATCCCAATCCCAATCGGTCCCACTTCCGCAGCATGGACATCTGGCACACCGCCCGGCCGGACATCCTCGAGCGGACTGGCTGGCTCGGCCGGTACCTGGACGCCTGCCAGTGCGGCCAGGACCAGCCACTGCCGGCCGTCAGCGTCGGCGACCAGCTCAATTCGATGTTCTACGCCGACCACACCCTCGTACCCGCCGTCGCCTCTCTGGGCGGATTCTCGCTCCAGACCGATAGCGGCGACCGCAACAGTCGGCAGCTGCAGATCCAGACCCTACGCAACATCTACAACCAGGCCGGCAACTGGCCAGCCCACGAGGCGCTGATGCGCCGCACCGCGCTCAAGGCCATGGACGGCGCCGACCAGCTGCGCGCCGCTGCCGCCGCCTACCAGAGCCAGGTCGAGTACCCCGCCAACAATCCGCTGGCGGCCCAGCTCCAGATGGTCGCCCAGGTTATCGCCAGCAGTCTTGGCGCACGCGTGTTCTCGGTCCAGCTCGGCGGCTTCGACACCCACGCCGCGCAGTTCAACCAGCAGGCAACTTTGCTCGGCCAGCTGGGCGACGCGCTGGATGCGTTTGTCCAGGACCTTGCGGCGATGGGCAAGCTGGACGACGTCGTGTTGATGACGTTCTCCGAGTTTGGCCGGCGCGTGGCGCAGAATGGCTCGAATGGCACGGACCACGGCACTGCCGAGCCGATGTTCGTGATTGGTAGCGGCGTGACGGCTGGCCTGCACGGCGCCTATCCAGGTCTGGACGACCTGGACGACAACGGCGACCTGAAGTACTGGGTCGATTTTCGCAACGTGTACGCGGCCATCCTGCGCGACCATCTTGGCGTGGATCCGACGGTGGTGCTGGCCGGCACGTACGACCCCGTCGGCGTTCTGAAGGCATGACACAATGAAGCCGCCGTGACCCAGCCAGAA
>CBJLVJ010000859.1:0-1715 GCA_966426465.1 uncultured bacterium
CTCGCCCAGCAGCGTGGACACGCCATCGAGGTCCAACACGTCCAGCTCGGCGTGCGTCGGCGCCACCAGCTCGACGTCTGCCTGCCACAGCTCGCGCACTCGCGAGCCGATAAACCCCGAGCCGCCCAGTATCACGACTTTTTCGCGTCTCTGGCGTTGTTCCACTCGCGACACTCCGCCGCAGCATACCCAAACCCTTCACGCCCCAGTCGTTGTGCAGTTCACGACCAGTCGCTCCGCCGTGAGTGGACGCCGCCGGTCACAGGCCGTCGCGTGGTGGCGGCCGTCGGGCAACAACGCGCGCCTGGACCGCGTCAGATCGCCGAAATGGGTTGTTTGATTCTGCTGGGGATCCTGATCCTGGCCACCATGCTGGCCGGGCCAATTGGCTTGCTGCTGGCGCTGGTGCTGGTCCTCACCTGGGCCGTCGTGACCGGCTCGCTGCGCCTGCTGGTCGCCGTGCTACTGCTACCCTTCCGCGTGCTGGAGCGCCTGCTCGGCGGACGCTAGCCCATCGACACGCTCCAGCCGAGCTGCGCCTCACTCGGCCCGATGCTCACCGCCACAGGAACGGCACGCCGCGCAAGTCCGGGTGTCGAGTCTGTCACGCACTTGCAACGCGCGCATACGGCGCGATGGCTGGTTCTCACCTGGGCTCACCATGTAGGCTGGGACCTGACCGATCTGAGCATCCAGGCCTTGGCAGGGTGGGGTGTGTGCATGAGCCCAGATCCAGAACGGCCTGAAGCATGCCTGTACGCAAGCGAATAACCCGCACGCTGCGCTCGCTGGTCGCTGACGAGACGGGCCAGGACGTGGTCGAGTACGGCCTGATTGTGGCCACTATCGCGCTGGTGGTGCTGATCGGCACGATGGCCTTCGGCAATCAGATTCGTCCCTGGTTCGAACATCTCGCGGGCATGATCACCACCACCGGCACGGGCAGCTAACACCGCCGATCCTGGCCGGCGCTGTCGGCTCAGCGGCGCGTTGGCTGGTTACACGCGCGGCGCAGAAGCGTTGCGGCGTAGCGGGTGCGACCGCCCGTGGCTTTGACGGTGACGATGCTGCGCCCCGACTCGAAGTCGCGCCCGTACTGCAGCGCGTCGCGTTCCGGCACGCCCAGCTCGCACAGCGCCACAGACAGCCCACGGTCCGCGGCGTCACACGCCGCCAGGGCGTCTTCCTGGACGATCAGGTCGTCCGTACGCAACGCCAGTCCGAGTTCGTCGCGACCAAATCCTTCATCCCGAAAAGTGCGCAGTACCTGTTCGGCCTGGTCGTCGGAAACGAAGACACCCACGACGAGGTCGGCGAACGTGCGAACCGATGCAATTGGCGTAACGCGCAAAGAACTGGCGTGGCTGTTCATTGGTGGGCCTCCTAGGCGAAGCGGCCTCCCCGGCTGCCCTGCCGCGTTCAGCCGCCAGTATAGAGCAAGCCTCCGGGCGATGCATTTGTGCACACTGACCAGAATTGCCCTGTATGTTTCTGCACGCATGCCGTAGTCGCGAGGAGCGCAAGACCGTAAGGTCTTAGGCAAGATGCCTGAACACGTCCAGCGCCTCCTCTCAGCCGCCGGACGAGTTCAAAAGGTCACATTCTGGTCTTAACAGTGTCATAAAAAGCCATGATCTGGAACGGAACCCCCCACGATACCTCTGACCTCACCAGGGCCGTCGCGCGGCATTGCGCCTGCGAGCACGGCCCGATGG
>CBJLVJ010000860.1:0-1711 GCA_966426465.1 uncultured bacterium
GCTCGACCGGCTCGGACCGGCCATGATCGAGCGGAAGCAGAGCGAATTGATCGTGGATGGCGAATACGTGCGGACCTATGCGCTGCGCGATTTCCCGGCCACGATCACCACGGACTGGTGGTCGCACCTGACCGACAGCGACCTGCCCGTCGACCTCGCCCTGGACATTCGGCCGCGCGATGTAGGTGAGGGTAAGCGCCACCTCGACCGCCGCGAGATTGCGCTCGCGACCAGCCGCCCGACGCGCGAGCGCGAGGTCGCGCTGGAGCAGGTGCGAGCGCTGGCGATGGCCATGGAGCGTTGCCAGGTCAGACCCTACGACGTGGCGCTGACGATGGCCATCCGCGCCAGTACGCGCAAGGAGCTCGAGGAGCTGGACCGTCGCCTGCGCCAGCGCCTGCGTGACCGCGGCAATGCGAGCATGCAGCTGTTGCGCTGGGAACAACTGGAGGGCCTGGAACGCCTCTCGGCTTTGGGCGGGCTTCCCCTACCACGTCGCACGCGGCGCATCGAGTCGGGCACCCTCGCCCGCACCACGCCGCTGTGCAGCGCGACCCTGCAGCTCGAAGGCGGCGTACCTCTGGGCGAGGCGGGTAGCGCGCCCTGTCTGTTCTGGACGCGCGCGGGTCAGAAGAATGCCCATATGGCCGTCTATGGCGGTAGCGGCGCTGGCAAGGGCTACCTGATGCGCGTCTATCACAGCCGAAAGGTGTTCCAACACGACGTCAGCATCTGGGTGATCGACAGCGACGAGCAGCACGAGTATGCCGGTCGTTTCTGCGAGTACCTGCATGGTCAGACCCCCGTGATTCGGCGGGCCACCGACGTGGACCAGGTGGCGATCAGCCGACGGTCGCGGGTGGTCGTGTGGGACCTGAGCCAGTGCCCGGACGATGAGTACGGAGCGACGTTCGTCCGTATCTGCGATCGGCTCATCGACTATGTCGCCAGCCACCAGGCGCCGACCGATTTCCTGGTCGACGAAGCGGTCAACGTCCTGCGCAGCGGCGCCGCCGCCCAGCGCTTGAACGACCTGATCCAGCGCGGTCGTCACTGGGGGATCGGGGTCAACGTGGTCACCCAACTTCCCAGCGACTGGTTCGGTTCGAACCTCGGGCGGCGTGTGCACGGGCTGGTCGACTCGTGGTGGTGTGGTCAGCAGAACCCCGCAGAGGTGGACGCAGTCGCCTCGGTGCTGCGGCTGACGACCGAGGAGAAGGTCAAGATCGAAGCCGCCACCAGCGGTGTCGGCTTGTTGGCGACCTTCAATGGCACTCGGCGAGCGTGGCTCGACCTGTTCGAGAAGGTCAGTCCGGACGAGCACGCCATGGCGCACAGCACGCCCCGCACGGCGGACACGCAGCGTCGGCGCGTGCGCTATCTGGAGCATGCCCTGATGACCAACGGACACGTGCCAAGCGTGCAGGCGGTATATGAGCAGCCTGCCAGGACTCTGGGCGGCGGTGGCGGTCGTCCTGTTCGCAGGGGTACCGGAGCAGTCGGGCTACCTGACTGGCGCACCGGTGCCCGACTGGCTCGGGCTCGCTACACCCGGCGGCCGCGACGCCATCGTGTTCGGCGACGGATGCGACACGGCCGCGCCGGGCCTGAACGTCGTGATCCTGGATGCCGACCACGTGCAGGTCGTGGACCCCCTCACCGGACCGCAGCCTGGAGCCTGCACGTTGGCCAGGCGGGTGCGCATGTCGGA
>CBJLVJ010000861.1:0-1692 GCA_966426465.1 uncultured bacterium
GCCTCGTAGGAGGAGCGTATTCAAGTCCTTGTCGCCGAGGACGACCCGGGCGTTCGCTCGCTGGTCATCGACGTAGTCAGAGATCTCGGCCACACACCAAGCTGTGCGACGAACGGCGCCGAAGCGCTCGCGCTGTGCGAGGCGACCGGCGCCGACGTGGTGGTCAGTGACTGGATGATGCCTCGGCTGGATGGGGTCCAGTTCTGCCGTCGCCTCAGGTCGCGACTGGGTGCGCCATACACCTACTTCATCCTGCTTACCGCCCTGGGCGATTCTGAGCACCGCATCGCGGGTATGCAAGCGGGCGCCGACGACTACCTGGCCAAGCCGTTCAGCATGGTCGACATGGAAGCCCGTCTGATCGCGGCCGAACGCGTGACCGTCCTCCACCGCCGTCGTGAAGCCCTGTTGCGCCTGGCGCGGCGCTTCGCCGCCGAGACTGACGCCGGGCACCTGCTCGACGAGCTCTTGCGCGAGGCGGTCCAGCTGCTGGCGGGCTCGGCCGGGGTGGTTACGCGCTGGGACGAAAAGCAGCACGTCCTGCGAGCGGTTGGCGCCAGCGTACCGGCCATGGAAGAGCAGCGGCTGCGATTGGGTGAGGGCGCCAGCGGACGCGCCGCCCAGACCCGCGCGCCGGTGCTTCTGCAGCGCGACGAGCGCGGCAGGCTCGACCCCGTGCTCGAGCATGCCGAGCTCGAGTCGGCCATCGCCGTGCCGCTGCTGCACGAAGCGCGGCTGCTCGGCACGCTGGCGATCGGCCGCGGCTGTCTGGAAAGCCGATCGCCGTTTACGCAAGAAGACGCGGACCTGCTCGAGATGCTTGCGTCGACCGCCGCCGCGGCGCTGGTCGCGCTCGAGCACGCGCGCCTCGACGGCGTGCTGCTGGCGGCGCGCACCGCGCAGCACGAGCTGAACAACCAGCTGGCGGTGGCACGCGGCTACGCCGAGATGCTGGTCGGCTCGCCCGACCTGCCGCCGCACCTGCACGAGATGGCCGAGGAGGTGATGAACGCTGCCGACGACGCCGCGGGCATCGTGCGTCAGCTCAGAAACATCTCGCGTATCCACGAGAACACGTGGAACATGCCCGCCGACAGCACCATCGACCTGGCGATGAGCCAGCGCTAGCCCGCTTCGTCGACCCAGCTTTGAGGCTGTGCCCCACCCTGGGGCCGCGCGGAGTGTGGCACGCCACCTGCTTAGTGCAGCCCGTGGAGGGAACCTAGCCTGGAGGTCACATGAACCAGATCAACATCAATCCCGGCCGCGAGCCGGTCGACACGGTTGACCCGGTCGATGCGTCAGGGGACCGCACCGCGGCCGCTGGCATCAACCTGATCACTGTGCTGATCGTGCTGGCAGTGCTGGCGGTCATCGCCTGGTACCTGTTTACCGGTCCACTGCGCGGCCTCGGTTCGAGCAGCGGCTCGACGACCAACATCAATGTGAACCCCGCCCCCACGACCGTCAATGTCAACCCGCCGGGTGGTCAGCCCAACGCGCCGGCCCCGGGCGGCAACAATCCCGCTCCGGCGGGCAACACTGGCGCCGGCGGCGGAGCCGGTGCAGGCGCAGGCGGCAGTACGGGCACAGGCGCCGGCGCTGGCGCAGGCGGCGGAGCCGGCACCAGCAACAACCCACCACCGGCAAACCCGTAACCCTCGCCACCTCGGGTCAGGGCGCTTGCCGCTC
>CBJLVJ010000862.1:0-1689 GCA_966426465.1 uncultured bacterium
TCTGCTCCTGGGCGGCTTCATCCTGCCGCTGGATCGCCTGCCGGGCCCGATTGACCTGGTCGCCCACGTGCTACCCGCCGCGGCGTTGACCGACGCCACGCGCGCCGCGCTCAGCGCGTCAGGTCAGGGTGCGCCGGGTCCTTTGGCGCTACTGGCGGCGTGGACGGTGGTGACCATGGGCGCCGCGGCGGTGACATTCCGGCCCGAGTAGGCCGCGGCGCGACGCCGCAGACCCGTCAGCCGCGAGCGCAGGTACAGCACGTAGCCGACCAGCACGATTACGGTGATGCCGAAGGCCGACAGCAGAAACGGCGCGTAGTGATCAAGCCCGAGCACTGCTCAGCAGCTCCCCTCGCATAGCAATGGCGGCGTCCGTCTCCTCGATTTCGACCCTCAGTCGCACCAGGAACGCATACAGCGTCGTAAACGCCACCAGCGACAACATCAGGATCCACACGATGGTCGGCGACGGTTGCGCCTGGGCGAGGGGCCCGATGGCCGGCGGCGGGTGCAGCGTGCGCCACCAGTACGACGACAGGTACACGATGGGCACATCCACGAAGGCCACGAGGCCGACGATCGCCGCGAAGCGCGGCCCGCGCGGCGGCTCGGCGTAAGCGCGAACCATGACGTACGCCAGGTACATGAACCACAGGATCAGCGTGGTGGTGAGCTTCGGGTCCCAGGTCCACCAGGTATTCCAGATGGGGTAGCCCCAGATCGCGCCCGTGATCAGCACGAGCGTGGTGAACACGAGCCCAACTTCGGCGGACGCGCGGCCGAGTCGATCCCAGCGTGGGTTGCCCGTCCGCAGGTAGGCAATACTGGCGCCAAAGACGACGAAGAACGCCAGAAACGACACCCAGGCCATGGGCACGTGGAAATAGATGATGCGTCCAGCATCACCCTCACCACTGATCGCGCGCGCCACGAAGAAGATGCCGTAGGTGGCAACCAACAGCATCAGCAGGCTCGCGTAGCCGAGGACTCGTGTCGTCATGGCGGCAAATTAAGCTAGCGCGTTTTGGATTCTAGGAAAAGGGCGTGCACACCTTCGACATAACCGCGGTCGGCCCAACGACCGTCTTGACACGTGCCATTCAGATGCCACACTTAGCCCGATGTCTTTTCTGCAGGGCCGCCAGGTCCGCACGCCTGGCCTGCTGGCGTGGTGGCGCCTGGCGCGCATCGTCCAGAAAGTCGACCGGGTCGCAACCGAGTCGTTGCGTTGGCGCCAGCTCAGTCCGGCTCAGGTCGATGTGCTCGCCAAAGTCGGCTCCTCGGAGGGCATCAGCCAGCAGGAGCTAGCCAATGCGCTGCTCGTTACCAAAGGCAATGTCTGCCAGCTCCTGGACAAGATGGAGGGCACGGGCCTGCTCGAGCGTCGGCCTGACGGGCGCGTCAATCGCCTGTTTCTGACGGACCAGGGGCGGCGCGTGCACGACGAGGTCGTCCCCCAGCACGAAGCCATGCTGGCCGAGCGCTTCAATACCCTCTCTGAGTCGGATCAGCATGAGCTGCTCCGATTGCTGCGCCAGCTCGATCACTCGCTGGACCACACACTCGGGCGCGGCTGAGCCACCGCTCCGCGCGGGTCAGCGCTCCCCGTCGCCGCTGTCGTCGTCGTCCTCGTTTTCGTCCTCGTCGGCATGCGCGCCGGCCAGGAGCGAAGCCCGCGTCAGCGCCATC
>CBJLVJ010000863.1:0-1662 GCA_966426465.1 uncultured bacterium
AAGCTCGCCACGCGGGTGAAGGTGTGCCGTTCGCCTCCGCGATTGGTCGCGTGCAGGCTGTCGCCCACCTGCACGCTGGCGGCATCGGGATTGAACCGCCAGCCGTCGACGCTTCTGTCCTTCGCAAGCTGGTCGAAGAACTCGGTGAGCGTGGTGCTGCCCTGGCGCACGCAGGTCCCCGCGCCGATGGCGGCGTTGAAGCTGATTGGCTCGCAGTCGTCGCGTAGCTGGACAGTGAGCTGCTCGTTGGCGCTGGCGCTGCTGGCCGAGACCAGGAGCAGCGCGCCGAGCAGCAGCGAGCCCCCGAGGCTGGCGTGAATCGAGCGTGCACGGAACATGCGATTCCCCTTCTGTCTGGCAGGTGCCATTCCCTGCCGAGATGGGGCCAGTCTCGGTTGCTGTGGCCTGCCGGGCTACACGCGGTCCCCACGCACTGGGCACGCACTTGCTCGTGGCCAGGGCGTGCCGTAAGGTGAGGCCGCGCGCCGAGGGAGGGCGAGCCGGCCTTCACGACACCCGCGGATGGCGTGGGCCCCTTCGCGGTATTGCCGCAGCAGTACCGCCAGTCGGCCGGGCTCTCCCAGGAAGAGCTGGCCGAGCGGGCCGGGCTGAGCGCCCGCGGCATCTCCGACCTGGAACGCGGCGTGCGCCGCGCTCCCTACCCGACCACCGTGCGCTTGCTGGCCCAAGCGCTCGGGCTCAGCCACGCCGAGCAGGCCGCGTTGCTGGCGGCCAGCCGGCAGGGCACCGCCACCGCCGGCGCGCCCGCCTCAGTCCGTCAGAAGTCGACGCTGCCCGTGCGGCTCAGCAGCAAGGAACGAGCGGATTCAATCCGTGCGCTCGCCGATTCTGGTGGAGGCGTTCGCGAAATCTGCCGGTGGACCGGCAAGGATGCTGGAACCATCAGTCGCTGGCTGCGCATCGGGCACAAGCCGGTCGTCATGGAAGCTCTCGAGGAAGGTCGCATCGATATAGCGCGAGCCCAATACCTTGCCCCCCGTTCAGGATGAAGCGAGCCTCAGCGATCTCATCGCCCAAGCGCCGTCGCTATCAATGACTGAGTTCGCGCAGCTCGCCCAAAGTGTTGTAATAAACAACACCTCGTACACACCGTAGATGACGGCAGACTCGCAGACATAGACCGCAAACTCGCGAAGATCCAAGTCATAACACCCGTCGGCCTTGCACATCTTGATCGTATTCTTGCGCGAGTGCTGGAACTGAAGAGTCAAGCGCAGGTCGACACGCCAGCAATTGGCCAGAGCATTGACCAAGCGAATGGCAGTCAGTCAGGCGCGAACGTGCCGGTTCGCCCACCGCGCGAGCCCGCTCAGCAGGACGATGCGACTGTGCGCTCGGTGATCACCAGACGTCGTGGGATTCGAACCGCCAAGCCTCGTCGGCCGGCCTGGCTTTGCAGGGTCTCGTCGGCCGGCCTGGCTTTGCAGGGTCCGTCATAGGCTAACCGAATTCGTTTTGGATCGAGCAAGGGATCCGAGCCGCCCGTCGCAGACTGCGCCGTTAGTAAAGGCAGTTTCGGGGCCTTACGAGGCGACAGCTGGGGATTCGCCCATAATCGAGAACGATGCGACTCACCGACAAACAGGTCGCGCGCGCCGACGACGTGTTGCTAGATCAGAACTATCGACTTGACCACCGCAC
>CBJLVJ010000864.1:0-1643 GCA_966426465.1 uncultured bacterium
GGGGAAGCTAACGTGCCGCCCACTGAGGTGCTCAAATTTTTCGGCGATGGCGACCGAGTGAACCTCCTGTTCAACTTCTGGGCCAACCAGCACCTGTTCAAGGCGATGGCCATCGAAGACGCGCAGCCGCTGCGCAAAGCGTACGAGCAGCTGCCGCCGCTGCCGGCTACAGCCCAATGGGCGAACTTCTTGCGCAACCACGACGAGCTCGATCTGGGCCGCCTGGAGCCAGACGACCGCGAGCGGTGTTTCGCCGCCTTTGCCCCCGACCCGGAGATGCGCCTGTACGGACGTGGCATCCGGCGCCGGATGGCGCCCATGCTGCAGGGTGACCGACGCCGGATCGAGCTCATGAACAGCCTGCTCTTCACGTTGCCCGGGACACCGGTCATCCGCTACGGCGAAGAGATCGGCATGGGCGAGGACCTGGGGTTGCCCGAGCGTAATGCCATCCGCACGCCGATGCAGTGGTCCTCGGAGCCTAACGGCGGCTTCTCGACGGCGCCGCCGGAGAAGCTGATTCGCCGGGTGATCGACCAGGGCGAGTATCGGTACGAGCGGGTCAACGTTGCCGCCCAGCGGCTCGACAACGACTCACTCCTGAACTGGGTCGAGCGAGCCATTCGCACGCGCAAAGAGTCGCCCGAGTTTGGTTGGGGCGAGCTGCGCTTCCTGGACACCGATCACCCGTCGGTACTGGCGCACGCCTGCACGTGGCGAGGCAACACCGTGATTGCCATCCACAACTTCTCGCGCGCCTCGTGCGCGGTCAACGTCACGTGGCCGGAGGGCACCACCGAGCTGCTCCACCTGTTCGGCCGCGCGATCCACGACCCGCAGCCGGGCTCGTCCGGTGTGGTCGACCTCGACGGCTACGACTACCGCTGGCTGCGCGTTCGTACCGCGCCTCAGACCGCCGCCAGCGCGAGGTCGGCGAGCGAGCGGAGATCGGGCACTTCGAGGTCCGGCTGAACCGCGGCGGGCGGCGTGGCGCCAGAGCCGTGCTTGTCGCTGCGCCGGTTGACCCACACGCTGTCGAGTGCCAGTTGTCTGGCCGGAACGTGGTCGTGAAACAGGCTCTGGGCCACGTGCAGCAGCTGGTCTGGGGGCCGGCCGATGCGCTCCAGCGCCACACGGAAGTTGTTCAGCGATGGCTTGTAGCTGCGCGCCTGTTGGGCGGTGATGACCCAGTCGAAGCTCACGCCGAGGCGACGCTGCGAGGCGGCAAACAGGTCGTCGTCAATGTTCGAGACGATCGCCAGCTTGAAGCGACGCCGCAGCGCGGTGAGCGCTTCGGGCGAATCAGCAAAGGGCGGCCACTCGCCGACTGAAGCGGCGAGCGCTGCTGCTTCGGCCGGGCTGGCCATGAAGCCGAAGTGCTCGCTCAGGCCGCGCATGACGTCGGCCAGGATCTGCCGGTACGGCCGATACGGGCCTGCTTCGGCGGCCGATTCCAGCCGGGCGTACGTCTCGAGGATATGCTCGTCGGCAAGCTCGCGGCCGTGCGCGCGCAGCACCGGCTGCACCGCCGCCAGAATGCCAGCTTCCCAGTCGATGAGCGTGCCGTAACAGTCGAAGGTGAGGACCGTTTTGCGGGAGAAATCCACGGGCATGTCGCTGTCGGCAGGGTACTCGCGGTGGCG
>CBJLVJ010000865.1:0-1639 GCA_966426465.1 uncultured bacterium
GACCGGTCGGCTGGGCGTTGGAGCAGTTGCGGCAGGCATTGAACGCACGCGGGGTTCAAACCGATGTGGTCGAGCAGTTGCGCGGCGCGCCGCCGGACGGCATGTGCATCGTCGTCGCTGGCCCCGACGCGTCCGTGGCCGGGGAGCTCCTGGAGCGCGCGGGCGTTAGCGTGCCGCGCAGTCCTGAGGCCCTGGCAGTGGTGCCGGGCGAGCTCGCCGGCCGAACCGTGCTGCTGGCCACTGGCAGCGATGTCCGTGGCGTTGTGTACGCGCTGCTCGAGCTTGCCGACATCGTGGCCTGCGGCACGGATCCGTTTGCTGCGCTGCGAGCGCACCAGCCCGTGGTCGACCAGCCGGCCAACCCGATCCGTGGCGTGGCGCGTCTGTTCGTCAGCGAAGTCGAGGACAAGCCGTGGTTCTACGACCGGGAATCCTGGTGTCGCTACCTGTCGATGCTCGTCGCGCAGCGCTTCAACCGCATCCACCTGGCGTTGGGCATGGGCGTCAATTTCTTGCGAAACATCACCGACGCGTATCTCCTGTTTCCGTACCCCTTCCTTGTCGCGGTGCCCGGTTACCAGGTGCGCGCCGTTGGGCTGGCGGATGAAGAGCGCGAGCGCAACCTCCAGACGCTCCGCTTCATCAGCGACGAGGCCGCGGCGCGCGGTCTCCACTTCCAGCTCGGAGTGTGGACCCAGGGCTATGCCTGGATCGACAGCCCCAACGCCACGTACACGATTGAGGGGCTGACGCCCGACAACCACGCCGCGTATTGCCGCGACGCGCTGGCCAGTCTGTTGGAGGCCTGCCCGCGCATCGCCGGTGTCACCTTCCGGGTACACGGCGAGAGTGGCGTGCCCGAGGGCAGCTACGACTTCTGGAGGACGGTGTTCCGCGGTGCGATGGAGTGCGGCCGACAGGTCGAGCTGGACCTGCATCCCAAGGGCGTCGACCGCGAGATGATCCAGGTCGCGCTCGACACCGGTTTACCGGTGAATCTCTCACCCAAGTACACCGCTGAGCACATGGGCTTGCCGGGCCACCAGGTGGAGATTCGGTCGCTCGAACGCGAGCCAAGTTTTCGCGAAGCCGACTCGCTGGTGCGGTCGCTCATGAACAAGAGCGGCGGGGCACTGCGCTATACGCGCTACGGCTACGCTGACTTCCTCACCGAGGACCGCGAGTACGGCGTGTTCTATCGCATCTGGCCAGGCACACAGCGGCTGCTGCTCTGGGGGGACCCAGCCCTGGCGGCGGGCTTCGGTCGACACGGCAGCTTCTGCGGCTGCCGTGGCGTCGAGATCTGCGAGCCGCTTTCGTTCAAGGGCCGATTTGGATCGGGCCTGCCGGGCGGGCGGAATGCCTACGCCGACGACACCCTGCGGCCCACGGAAGGAGATTGGACGAAGTACCTGTACACGTATCGACTGTTCGGCCGCCTGCTCTACAACCCCGACGCGAACCCTGTCTCGTGGCGCCGCTACCTGGCCCACCAATTCGGCGCAGCGGCGGCGGGCCCGGTCGAGGCCGCCCTGGCCAGCGCGAGCCGCGTGCTGCCACTGGTCACGACAGCCCACGATACGTCGGCGGACAACATCAGCTACTGGCCTGAGATGTATAGCAACATGCCGATCGTGAA
>CBJLVJ010000866.1:0-1626 GCA_966426465.1 uncultured bacterium
AGCCCTTTCGGGCGAACTTCTCGCATGAATCCGGACCTCAGCGGAGTACCGACGGCAGAATCAGCGACAGATAGACACCGGAGGCGATGGCCACGCCGTAGGGCGCGGTTGCGCCGCTGCGCGTCGGCACACGACCCAGCACCAGCATTTCGCCGAAGGTGATGAACAGCCGCCGGCGGACCAACAGGACCACCACCGACATGGCGCCGCCGACCAGCGCGCCGTAGACCGCCACCGAGACCAGGACGTGCGGTCCGAGCAGCGCGCCAACCGCTGCAAGCAGTTTGACATCGCCGGCGCCCATCGCGCGAATGGAGTAGAACGGCAACAGCAGCGCAGCGCCCAGCGCCGCTCCGGCCAGCGCCAGGAGAGCCCCGCTTGGGCCTGCCTGCCAGGTATTGATCAGCACGCCGCCGATCAACGTGGCGAAGGTCAACCAGTTCGGAATGCGGCGCGAAACCACATCAATGACCGCCGCGACGCTGGCGGCGGTCAGTGCACAAGCCTGGACAACTTCCATCGTTTCAGTCAGTCAGTCAGTCAGTCGATCGTGGCGCGACGCTCGGTCGCAGCGCGTCGTGGTTATACGCCTAGGTCGTACCGGTGGTCGTGATTCGACCGGCCAGGTTTTTGAACCAGCTGTTGATTTCGCTGCCAAATATGCCAACGCCGATCAACACCACAATCGCGATCGTGGCGATCAGCAGGCCGTACTCGACGACATCCTGACCGTCCTCGTCACGAAGGAAACTAAGAACGGATTCCATGCGATACCCCCGAGAGTCGATGTGAAGCTCCCATTGGGCACGCCCTCTCGGGTGGCCCGCGTTGCAGCATAGCCCGGAGCTGTTGACAATGCTGTTACCGAATGTGAAGCGATGGTTGAGATGCGGTTGAGTCGCGACGGTACGCTTTGTGCGTCTCTCAACCCGGAACCAATGCCGAAACAGGGAGTTGTGTGGCGATGCTGGTTGCGTTTTGGCCAGCGCCACCGGATCGAGCTCAGTCTGCACGTATTTTTCCTGATTACGGCGGTGGTTGTTACATATCTGCTGGGCAGTGCCTTCCTGCCGCGCGTGTTCCCAGGCTGGGACCGGGCGGTGTACTGGCTGGTCGCCATCACGGTGGTCCTGACCGATAGTCTGGCCGGCTTGCTCCACGAGCTCGGACACGCCGCCGCGGCGCTCTGCCGTGGTCGACAGGTGTACCGCATCACGCTGTACGGCCTGGTGGCCGCGGCACATCGCTCCGGCGGACCTGCTCGGCCTCGGGATCAGCTGGCAATCGCACTGGCCGGGCCGATCAGCCACCTGCTCGTGGGCTCCGCGCTGCTGTGTACGTGGACGCTTCTGCCCATAGACGACCAGCCGTTGCGCGTCGCAACCGGTTTTCCGGCCTTGAGCAACCTGGCTGTGGGCCTGTTGAACCTCGTGCCGATAGCGCCACTCGACGGCAATCGTGCGGCGCGCGCACTGATCGCGGCGATCCCTCGCGCTCAGTCGTGCGAATCGTTGCCGGCGTGCGAATCGTTGCCAGCCGAGAACATGCGGCGCAGGCGATCGGAATCGTAGTCGCCGGGTGTCCGCGAGCCCGCGCCGTTGAGCTTCACGCACTTCTGATAGTCCT
>CBJLVJ010000867.1:0-1618 GCA_966426465.1 uncultured bacterium
GGGTGTACAAGAGCGGCGCATGACCTTGCGCCTTACGTGGTTCAATCTGATGCCCTGGCCGTACCTGCCCGACGACTTTCGGCAGACGTATCGCTCGGTCTGGGTCGACATTCCCAATCGGCTGTACGACCCGGTGCGCGGACACGCGCTGTACCACGAGTATATGGACCAGCTCGAGTACGCCGATGCGTTGGGCTTCGACGGCATCGGCGTGAACGAACATCACCAGAATGGCTATGGCTTGATGCCGTCGCCGAACATCATCGCCGCGACGCTAGCGCGGCGCACCTCGCGGGCGGCGATCTGCGTCATCGGCAACTCCATCGCGCTGTACAACCCACCGATCCGCGTGGCGGAAGAGTTCGCCATGCTCGACGTTATCTCGGGCGGCCGCCTGGTCGCTGGCTTTCCGGTCGGCACGCCCATGGACACCAACTTCTGCTACGGCCAGATTCCGGCGCTCACCCGCGACAAGTACGCCGAGGCGCACGAGCTGATCCGTCGCGCCTGGGCCGCCGACGAGCCGTTCGCGTTCGACGGCAAATACAACCAGCTGCGCTGGGTCAACTGCTGGCCGAAGCCCATTCAGAAGCCGCATCCGCCGATCTACATCCCTGGCGGCGGCTCGGTTGAGACGTACGACTTCTGTCTGGATCACGACTACAACTACTCCTACCTGTCGTTTTATGGTTATCTGGCGGCCAGGGGCTTGATGGATGCCTACTGGGAGCGTGTCGCGGCGCGCGGCAAAGACGCGTCACCCCACCGAGCGGCGTTCGCGCAGATCATCGCCGTGGCCGACACCGACGCGGAGGCCGAAAAGCTGTACAGCGAGCACATCCTGTACTTCTTCAACCGCTGCCTGCACGTCGCTCCAGCCTTTCTGGATCCACCGGGCTACCGCACGGTCAATACCATCAAAGCCACATCGCTGAGGCGCCTCCAGCGGCAGACCCAGCGCGACCTGCCGGAGGCCACGTGGGGCGACCTGGTCGACGGCGGCATGGTTATCGCCGGCAGCCCGGAAACAGTGCGCCAGCGGATGGAGGAGCTCGTGAGCACGCTCAGGGTGGGTCACGTGTTCTGCCTGCTCCACACCGGCAACCAGACCGACGAGAAGACCCGTCACAACACACGCTTGTTCGCTCAGGAAGTCATGCCCCGCCTGCGGCACCTGTGGCCAGAGTGGGAAGGCGACGACCGCTGGTGGATTCATCCGCTGGAGGAGCGCGTGAGGCCCGAGCTGTCACACGATCTGGTTGGCCAGCGATGATCGCGCACACGTTGGACACGCCACGCGGGACGCACGTCCGCGTGCTGGAGGCTGGACCACCGGAAGCGCCGCCGGTGGTGTTTCTGCACGGCCTGGCCGGTCTGCTCGACGATAGCAGCTTCCTCGACCGGCTGGCCGAGCGTTATCACGTGTTCGCACCGGAGCTGCCCGGCTTTGGCGAATCACGCGGTGAGGAGCTGCTCGAGGACATGCTGGACTTCACACTGCACGGGTGGGACGTGGTCGAGTCACTCGAGCTCGGTCTTCGCCGTCCAACCCTGGTCGGCCATTCGATGGGTGGCATGATCGCGGCGGAGATGGCCTGCCTGGCACCGAGCGGAATCA
>CBJLVJ010000868.1:0-1602 GCA_966426465.1 uncultured bacterium
GACGCCCATGCCAAACCCCCAGCCACGGCCGCCGAGAATCGGGCCGGCGCCGGCGTGCCCGGTGAAGGAGCCGGCGCGGCTACCCTGGTGTGGTGCGGCTGGCCACCTGGAACGTCAACTCGGTCAAACAGCGCGTGCCGCGGCTGCTACCGTGGCTCGACGAGCGGCAGCCGGATGTCGTCTGCCCGCAGGAGACGAAGCTGGCGGACGCGGCCTTCGAGGCGCTGCTGGGAGCAGACCTGGCTGCCCGCGGCTACGCCGTCGCACTACACGGGGAAGCGCAGTGGAACGGCGTGGCCATCCTCTCACGCGTGGGGCTCGACGATGTGGTGAGCGGCATCCCCGGCGGCCCGGGTTTCCCATTGCCCGAGGCGCGCGCGCTGTCGGCGACCTGCGGCGGGGTGCGCGTGCACTCGGTCTATGCGCCGAACGGGCGCGTGCCAGAGTCCGACCATTACCACTACAAACTGGCCTGGCTCGCCGCGCTGCGCGACATGCTGAAGGCCGATCCGCAAGCGGCCCTCGTGTGCGGCGACTTCAACATCGCACCGACCGATGCCGACGTGTTCGATCCGGACGCGTACATCGGCCAGACCCACGTCACGTGGCCCGAGCGGGCGGCTCTGGCCAGCTTGCAGGCGCTCGGCTTCAAGGACGTGGTGCGCGAGCACTGGCCGACCCAGCGCGTGTTCACCTACTGGGACTACCGCGCCGGCATGTTCCACAAGGACCTGGGCATGCGCATCGACCTGGTGCTGGCCAGCCCGCCGGTAGCCGAGCGCGTGCGCGCCGCCTGGGTGGATCGCCACGCGCGCAAGGGCACCCTGCCCAGCGATCACGCGCCGGTGATCGTCGACCTCGACGAGGCGCCGGACGGTGACATCGGCCCGGTCGTGCCACCGCCCTCGGCGTCGGTGCCGAAGCGGGGCGCGTTCAAGCTGCCCCAGGCCGAGTGACCGGACCCGTTCGGCTGTCCGGGGCGGGCTCGACGCGGAAGACGGGGTGGTCCGGCGCGATCCGTCGCAGCTCGGCTTCTGGCGCCGTGGCGCCCACGCCCTGGAAGAACGCGCCGACCTCCCACGCCCATTTGCGCAGGTACTGTCTCAGCAGCTCGATCTTCAACGGCTCATGGTCCCCGATTTCAACCAGCCTCACGCGCTCGCGGCGCGAGCCCAGGCGTAGCTCGACCTCGCTGCCCGAGCGCACGTTGCGCACCCATTGGGTCACGCCGCGCGGAGCGACCAGGTAGCGCTGGCCACGATAGTCGAGCAGGTTGACCGGGGTCGTGCGCCACTGGCCGGTGCGGCGGCCGCGCACGGCCAACAGCCGCGAGCCGTACACGCTCACACCCAGCTTCGTCAGCCAGCCGACGGTGGGATTGAAGATGGTGCGGGTGAACCCGTCCGGGCGCACTTACCGCTCGGGCATTAAGCGTGAGCTCGCATGCTAGCAGCGAGCTCCCGTTGCCGCGAAGCTGAGCAGCCGCGCACAGGCTGCGACAGCCGCAGCGCGCACTGACAGCCGCCGCCACGCGTCAGGTGTACGAACCGATCGATCCGGTACTCTGTATCCGCGGACGCCCCAGACTCTCGTTTTGGTAAC
>CBJLVJ010000869.1:0-1591 GCA_966426465.1 uncultured bacterium
GACGGCGGGCTCGACACGGGCGAAGGCTTCTGGTGAGCCGCCAGCCATGATCGAATATCCGACCTGCAGGCCCCAGATGCCGCCGCTCGTGCCGCAGTCGACGAACTCGAAGCCGCGCGCCTTGCAGCGCTCCGCGCGGGCCCTGGTGTCCTTCCACTTGGAATTTCCGCCGTCCACGAACAGGTCGCCAGGCTGGCAGAGCTCCATCAGGTGATTGAGGAACTCGTCGGTGACGCCGCCGGCCGGCAGCATCAACCAGATGTTGCGCGGCGGCTTGACCTTATCGACCAGATCCTGGAGCGAGCTTGCGCCGGTGGCGCCGTTGCGAACAGCTTGCTGGACGGGGCCCGGGCTACGGTTGAAGGCGACGACCTCGTGGCCGCCACGCGCCAGGCGGTGAACCATATTGCCGCCCATGCGGCCGAGGCCAACAAAGCCAAGCTGCATATTCGCGCTCCAGGGTGGTTAGTGGTGACGCCTCAAAGTATCGCCCATCAGTGCCGCTAACGCCCGAGCAGCGCCGTGTGAGGGATCGAATACCCGTCGTAGACGTGCTCGCACGGCTGGCCGTCGGTAAGGCGCAGGGTGAGGTCGTCGAGGTCGACGATGGCCGACGTGACGGTGACGCACCACTCCTCGGGCGGGTCGTCGGTGTTGGTGTGACGGCAGATACTGTCGGGATAGTTGTCGTGGTCGCGCAGGCAGCTCTCGAGGTCGCCCACGGCCACAGGTGAGCGCGCGTCGAGCAGCTCGCGCATGCGCGCCAGGCGGGTGTACGAATGCGGCCGGCGCTCGCTCCGAGGTTCGGACACGCCCAGCGCGACCGCATCGAGGAAGTGGTTCGTGTGCACCACCGCGCCGTGCCGCGGGCCGATGGCGCACACGGAGTCAGGCGCGGCCTCGATGTCGACGAGCTGGTCCGGCCGCTGGGCCAGCACGAAGTTGGCCGAGCAGGCGCGCGAGCCGCTCAGCACCACGTCGCGAGCGGCTGACAACGTGCGCTGCCGAAGAATCTCGTAGCACCGCACGTGAAACGGCATGACCAGCCGCGACCAGTCGTCGGCGGTCGAAAGCAGGCCGTTGATGGCCAGACCCAGGCCGGCCGAGTTGAGGCCGATTTTGCCGCCCACGATGCCAGCTTCAGTGAACGTCAGGGTTTCGAGTCCGTCAGGCTCGCGCGTGTGGAGCACCGCGCCCAGCACCTCGGGAATCCAATCCCAGTTCTCGCCGATCAGCAGGTGCCCGTTCGCGGTGGCGTCGGGAAGCACGCCGAACGAGGTGCAGCCATCGGGCTCGCCAACCGGCAGGATGCTGTACTGGTAGTACAGCAGCTCGTAGCGCATGTTGAGCACCACCACGTCGATGAGCTCCTGCTCGGCGCCCTCGGCCACACCCCGCATCGCGTCAGCGTAGGGATGACCGTCGAGCAACGGCAGGTAACGCTCGGCGCGGGCGCGCGCCTCGCCGGGCCGCAGGTGACCCTCACGCCAGAACCGCTCGAAGTACACCTCCAGGTTCTGCGCGATCTGCTCGCCCAGCGCGACACCGTGCTGTCGGCCCTGCTCGAAAGGCTCACCATCGACATGGACCA
>CBJLVJ010000870.1:0-1563 GCA_966426465.1 uncultured bacterium
CCAGTCAGCGCCCGAGCGCGGTCCTCAGGTCGCGCACGTGTTCCTGGGTCTGTTCCAGTAGCGGCCGGAGTGCCTCCGCGACGTCTGGCAGCCCAAGGTCCTGCGCTTGTTGAATCCGCTGGCGGTACCGCACGAGCTGCTGCTCTTCCAGGTCCAGGTCGAGCTGGAGCGCGCCGTGCGTATCGGTGACGCTGGGGATGGACGGAACCTCGACCGTCGGGATGCCACCCAGAAAGTCGATCTGTTCGGCCAGGATTATCGCGTGGGACAACTCCTGACCGAGGTGTTGCTTCAGCTCGTCCAGAAGGCTCTGCACCTCGAGGCCTTTCAGTGTCGCGACGTGCTGGTTGTACTGGACGATCGAGCGGTACTCGCTCGCCAGGTCTTCGTTCATGAGCTGCGTCAGCTGGTTGCGATCCACTCCTGTGCTCATCAGCAGACTGGCAGGCTGCAACGTTCGGGCCACGACACGGCGCCGCGGATGTCGGCGTGATCAGGCGCGCGGTCGATCATCGGTGCAATCACTGGCGTTTGCCTTCCGAACTAAGACCCTGACGCGATGAGGCGGGTGAAGTAGTCGGCAATCTCTCCGTCGGTGAAGGCTTCTGTGGCGTCGCCAACGGACAGCTCGAACGCGACGGTGCCTGGAACGCCGGTGGGCATGAGTCGACGGAACAGGCATACGCGTTCAGCGCGCGCAATTTCTGCGCTCGCGTCCAACAGCGCGTCGGCGGAGCCGCGCAAGTAGACGTGCATCATGTTTGTGTGCGGCGGATCCGGCTGCACCGATATGCCAGGAATTGCTGAGAGAACACGCGCCACGGCACATGCGCGTTGGTGATAACTGGCGAATTTGCCCTGGTGGCGGCGCAGGTTGGCACGCGCGGAGAGCACCATCGGGTACAGCTGTACGAGATTACCGCCGTGGCGGGATTGCCAGATGCGTGCTTCGTCAATGAACGCCGCTGACCCGGCGAGTGCCGCACCAGCGATCGCGCCGATGCCCTTGTAGAACGACACGTACACGCTGTCGAACAACCCGGCGATCTCAGCGTACGAACGCCCGTAGAACGGTTCGCATTCCCAGAGCCGCGCGCCGTCCAGGTGTACCGCCGTGTCTCGCTCGCGCGCCCAGGCTATTTGCGCTTCCAGGTCCGTCCACGATGGAAGCTGGCCGCCGATCTCGCGCTGCGGCAGCTCCAGCAACAGGGCTGCCAGCGGCCCCGGCGTGGCGCACAGATCGTCCAGGGTGATCAGACGTGTGCGCTCGCCGACCAGCCGCCCATGCAACCCGTGCAGGAACTGGTATCCCTTCTGCTCGTGGATTTCGAGGTGGCAGGTTGGATGAAATGCCACGGCATCCGACCGACTTTTGTCCGCCCAGACGCGGAGCGCGATCTGCTGGGCCATCGTGCCACTGGGCATGAACGCGGCCGCTTCCTTACCAAGCAGCGTAGCGACCTCGCGCTCGAAGTCATTGATGAGCGATCCCTCACCGTAGCGGTCGGGTTGTTCGTCGTCGCCGGCTTCCTGTGCCAGCTCGGCCAGAACCGTCCGCGGCAG
>CBJLVJ010000871.1:0-1559 GCA_966426465.1 uncultured bacterium
GCGGTGGTCGGCATGGGCCTGGCGGTACCCGGCGCCAACGACACGGAGTCGTTCTGGCGTGTGCTGAGTGAGGGCGCCGACCTGGTCGTCAATGTGCCACCGGACCGCTGGGACCACGCCACGATCAGCTCTCCGGATTGGTCGGCTGAGGACAAGACCTACCAGAGCGCCTCGTTCTTTATCCAGGACTTCGTGACCAGCGACGCGGCAGCCGCCGATGCCCCACCGGACGGCTACGAGCTGACCACCCTGTGGCTGCGGCATTCCCTCGTTCAGGCCCTCGAGGGCGTGCGGCGACGCGATGAGGACCGCTTCGCGTTCGTGGTCGGCTACACGGCCGACGGCAGCCAGCATCTGGAGGAGGCGTCGGTACTCGCTGGTCTCATCGACAAGGCCGGCAATGCACTCGCGGAGTGCGGCGCCAGCAACGCCGAGCAGCGCCAACTACTGGACGAAATCACCCGCACGCTGCGCGGGCGTTACTGGCGCGGCGCATCGCACACCCCGTCGAGGTTTCTCCCGCACCGCGTCGGGCGGGCGGCGATGGCCGGCCTGTTGCCGGCCACGACGGATGTCCAGATGGTCGACACCGCGTGTTCGTCGTCGCTGTACGCGGTCGACATCGGCCTCAAGGGCCTGCTCATGGGTACGCACGACGTCGCGGTGTGTGGCGGGGCGTTCGCCCTGGCGCGGCGTGGCTCCGTCGCATTCGCGAAGCTGCATGGCTTGTCCGCGCAGGGGCAGGTCCGCGCACTTGACCGCGACAGCGATGGGGTGCTGTTCGCCGACGGCGCCGGCGTGGTCGTCCTGAAGCGGCTGCGCCGTGCGGTGGCGGACGGCGATCGCGTGCTGGCGGTGATCAAGGGTTTCGGGGCCTCGTCGGACGGCAAAGGCAAAGCCATCTACGCGCCGAGCACCGCTGGCCAGGCGATCGCGGTGCGCCGCGCACAAGCGTGCCCGGGTGTGGAGCCGCAACAGTTGGATTGGGTTGTGGCACACGCCACCGGCACTCCAGCCGGCGACCTGGCGGAGTTCAGCACGCTGCGCGAGACGCTGGCGTATGACCACCCGGTGTACGTGACGTCCAACAAGTCGGTCATCGGACACACGGGCTGGGCCGCGGGCGTGGTCTCACTGATCCAGGTCGTCCTGGGTTTGCAGCGGCAGACGATCCCACCCCAGCACCGCTTCACGGCACCACCTTCCAGTTTCGAAATCGATTCAACGCAGCTACGAATCCCGACTCGCCCGGTCGCATGGCCGCCCAGAGCCGGCCAGCCGCGCACGGCCGCGATTTCGGGCTTCGGGTTCGGCGGGACAAACGCGCACCTGGTGGTGGCCGAGCCCAGCCCAGCCTCGCATGCCGCACCTCCCGCCCGTCGCGTCTCGGACGAGCGCATCGCCCTGGTTGCCTGGTCCGCCCACCTGCCTGGTCTGAACCAGCGCGAGCAGGTGGTCGCGTGGATGGAGGGCCGCGGGCCTGCACCGGCTACGTCATTCGGCGAGTTCTACCCCGCACCGCCATTCGAGCAGGTGCGCATGCCACCCGGGGCGATCCG
>CBJLVJ010000872.1:0-1550 GCA_966426465.1 uncultured bacterium
GTCCGCCGACGGTCCTGGACGGCGCGTTCCAGAACGATCGCCGCAGGGAATTGGGTACCGCAGGCTTTCGTTGCCGAGCTCGAGGCCTGACTGGACCAGGGGCCACTGCTTGATTGATGGCGCACGCTGGTTTGGCGAGGGCCCCTGGTTCGTCGGGATCCGCCACGGCGCCGGCGGCATCTAGATTCGGGACTCCAGCGGCTGGCACACCCGCTACCTGAGCTGGTCGCGGGTGGATGTCGAGGTGGGTTTCAGCGCCTGGGTGGTCAGCGTGGCGGCCTGAGGACCGAGTACTCGCCCCGGGGAGCCGCTTTCGTCGGAGGCGTGCACGCTGGCGGAGCCTGGTGTGGGGCCGCTCCGCGAGCGTCGATCCGGCCAGGAACGGCATTGGCACGGCATCCAGACGACATCGGCACGGCATTCGGACGCCCCGTGACGACACTGGGCGCGAGCGGTTGGTATGGACGCCAGCCGCAACTCGGGCGCTTCGGCGCCGCATCACCGGGAGGTCCCTCCTCGAATGGACACCGCGCCCATCATCAAGGTCTTCGACTCGCTGCTCACTGCTGGCGCTGGCGTCGGCCTCACCGCCACGGCGTTCTTCGTCATGCTGGCCGGCTACCAGTACATGTCGAGCGGCTTTCGAGTGGCTTCGGCTGAGAACGGGGTTCGACGGAGGAGTCCGGGCGCCTGCACGTGTAGGCGATGTGCCCGTCAGGCCGCGAGACGAGCGCGACCGGGCATGTGAAGGGCTTCAGCGCTCGGCCCGACCCGAAGCCGGTGGCCGTCCTGCCGGCCGCCGCTCGCGCTTGTATGCCTCGACACTCGCTCGTTCGACCAGGTACAGCCTCGGGCTCAGCTGTTCGCCGATCAGTCGAGCACGACGGATCAGCTGCCGAACGTGCTGGTCGGTCACGCCGAGCTCGCGCGCCGCATCTTTGACCAGCATGTAGCCCTCGAGCGCCACGCGGTAACGATAGCCGAGGCACACCGATCCCGATAAAATAGGTTCGTCATAGAAACTATTTCCGGGCGAGCTTGCCGGGCGCATCATCATCAGACCGCCGCCGCGCGCATCAACGCATCAGCCGGAGCGGCAAGAGCTACGAACAGCGTCCCAGGGCCAAGGCCAATCGCGAAGGGACGATCTACCAGCGCAAAGACACGGGGACCTGGTGCGCGGCCATCACGCTTGACAATGGCAAGCGCAAGTACCTGTGTGGAGCGACTCGCGAGGAGGTCGCTCAGAAGCTCACGCGAGCGCTGGTCGATCGGCAGAACGGGATGGCACCCGCCAATCAACGAGACCGTCGCCTCATGGCTGAGCCAGTACCTGGACGACCTGGAGGCCCGAGGTGCACCGCAGAGCACGATCAGCCGCTATCGAGGCATCTTCGTGAACTACCTCTCGCCGCTGCTGGGCAAGCACAAGCTCGCACAGCTGCAGCCACAGCACGTCCAGGCGTATCAGACCAGCTTGCTGCAGCGTGGCTTCTCGGCCTCGAGCATCACCGTCCACGACTGATTCGGTCGCCGAATTTCATCCAGAT
>CBJLVJ010000873.1:0-1547 GCA_966426465.1 uncultured bacterium
CCGTCGGCGCCGGCTTCGGCGTGCGCGCAGCGCTCGAGGCCGAAATTGCGCCACGCACGTTCGTCCCGCTCTTCGCGTGGGGTTTTGTCGCGTTCTTTCTCTCGGTGATCTGCATCGGACTCATACACGAACACCCGCGCACGTCTCGCCCGCGCCTCGATGAGCCGACCTTCAAGCAGGTGGCGACCTTGCTGCGCGGCGCGCAGCTACGGCGAATCAGCCTCGCGCAGATTCTGGCGGGCAGCCTGCAGTTTGGCTTGCCGTTTTACGCCATCTTCGCCCGCGACAGGATCGGCCTCGGTGGCGAATGGCTCGGCAGTCTCATCGTGGCCCAGACGCTGGGCATGTCGATCGCGGGCGTGGCCTGGGCGCGCATTGCTAACGGATATGGCGCCCGTTCGGTGGTGTGTCTGTCGTCGGCGGTGCTGATCGTCGTCCCTCTGTGCTGTTGGGCCGCCGAGCTCATCGGCGCAGGCGCACTGGTGCTGACCGCGTTCTTCCTGGCGGGCGCGGCACGCGGCGGCAGTCAGGCTGGCTTCTGGCAATACACGCTTGACCTGGTGCCAGCGGCGGAGCGACGCCTGTTCATGGGCCTGGCCAACACCGCCAACGCTCCGACGCTGCTGATGCCGCTCCTCGGCGGGGGCATGCTCGATTGGGGCGGCTATCCATGGCTGTTCGGCAGCTCGGCCCTGCTGGGTGTCGCCGCGACCCTGGCCGGCCTGTGGCTGGCGACTGGCCGCTGGGGCAGCCCCGACTTCCGAGCCTGACCCTCCGCACGTTGTACCTGAGCAACGGTTAACGCTCGCGGTGAGGCGACCCGGGTAGGACCGCCCTCAGAGGGTTTGCGCCGCGGCAACCTCGTACGGTTCCGCCACCTGCCTATGGATGCGCAGCACACGGCGCACCATTTCCGGAGGTCGGCGACCCAGTCCGCATTCCGTTGCAATACCAATCTCAGTTCGCGCCTGATACTGGCGATCATCAGGAGCTATTCGACCGTAGTGGGACGCCGCAAGTGTAGGTAGTCCACGCAATCGCCAAAACTAATTTCCGCTACACCGCCCGAACCACTGGAGGTGTGTTGGCTGGACAAGGACGGTCTGCGTGCCCCAGCCGATACGGCCCAGGCTGCGGTGCGGACCGAGCACCTGGCCGAGCTCGCCCGCGAGGTCACCCATCGCGCGGTCCGGTCCCAGCAACTCGACGAGCATCGACGCGCGGTGGCTGCCTGCGCGCAACGCCAGCGGCCGGCTCTGGAAGCCGCCTGGGAGGGGTACCGCTGCACCAGGTTCACCAACCCGAATGACGTCCCGGCCATCATCGCCGACTACCTGCCTGCCCACTGGCACGCTCGGTTGTTCGAGGAGGTGATCCAGGGCCGGATCGGCAGGACCTTCACCTATCGCCGCGCAGTGGCTCCGTTTCTGAGCGCGTCCGGGGCTTGGCCGCGGGCGGTCTATCGCGCGCTGGGCGCCTACCTCGAGCGTTTGCGACGAGCCGGGTACGTGGACTATCGGGCCGACACCGCGGGGTACATCGGCGGC
>CBJLVJ010000874.1:0-1540 GCA_966426465.1 uncultured bacterium
CGCTGCCGCAGGCGCATCGCGTAATCAGCTTCGCCTGCGCGCTCGAACACAGGCGCCATGTTTTGCCACGCCAGGTACACGTCGCCCTGCACTTCCGGCAAGGCAATCGGCGGCTCCGCCAGTCGTCCATCTTCCATGACAATGGCATTGAAGGAATCTTTCCAGCCCTGGTTGCGACCGCCACGCTTCGCACGCGTTTTGTAGTCGACGAAACCGTCGCCGTCTGAATCCCCGAATCGATCGATCCAGTCGAGCGCTGCGCACGCGTTCGGCCGAAGCTCGTGAAACAGGTCCAGTGAACCCGTCCATGCCGCGTGGGCACCGAGCAGGACGAGAAACAAGAGGGTGCTGTCGACGCTGCCGTAGTACGCCGACTGCGGGATCTCGCCGAGGTTCGCCAGTTCGTCGACCCGCAGTTCGTGCGGGATTTTGCCGGGCTGCTCGTCGCGCTCGTCGTCAACCTGAGTGCCCTGGTGGCTGGCCAGGACACGCAGCGTGTTGGCAGCGATCTCGGGTTCGAACGCGAGCACCTCCAGGGCCGTGATCAGCGTGTCCCTTCCAAACAGCGCGACAAACCACGGTACGCCTGCCGCGAAGAACACGCGATCGCGTTCGCGCATCCGCAGCATGTGCAAATCCACAAACGAGCGACCCAGAATGGCGTTGAACAGCGCGTTACTCGTCTCGACCTGCGCCTGTCGATCCAGCTGGCCTGCTCGCGCCCGGTCGCGCTGCTCTTTACTCGGACCGGCTGAGGCCTCAGGCCTCGATTCGAGGGACGTTGAATGGCGGTCCCGCACCTCGCAGGTAATGCGTAGCTGCCAGCTCTGGCGCGCTGGGAGTTTCAGCTTGTAGGTCAGTCGTGCGCCCCGATGGTGATCTGGCGAGTGGTCGAGGTGCAGCACGGTGCTGCGACTGTGTCCGTCGGCGCCGTCATATCGAAACGTGAGGGTCCGCTCGCTCACGCGCGGCGAATGGACCTTTCCGCGCCGTCCTGGGTGGAGACCTCGGATGACGAACATGTCGGCAAAGTCGGCCGCGTACTCCAGCTCGAGCGCGCACTCCACGGCATCCGACGTGTAGTTCTCGAGTGTGATCAGTTCGACGAAGGCGGCGCCCAGCACCTTTTCGCGGCGGAGACCAAGCCGCTGCTCGTTGATACCAAGCTGGTGAACGGAACGGTGTCCGTCACCGGCGTCAGCGAGCAGCACACGACACGGCTCAGCGTTCAAGCGCAGCGTTGCCGCGCTCAGGTGACGCATGTCGTGGAAGTACAGGCCCTGATCGGTTCGAGGCACGATGTCGCCAGCGTCCGTGCACAGGAGAAAGAGGTTGCCGTGCTTCAAGACGATCGGCTCGACGAGCCGCTGGTACGCCGGCGTGGTCGGCAAAGTCAACTCGCCGCTCGAGCTCCATCGCCTCGACATCGCCCGGCGCCGTATCTTCCAGCCGTATTGGGTATACGCACCAGTCCCTCTGCTGCCTGTTCAGCGTTGATGAATGATATGGCGGCGGATCGTCAGACACAGCGTGCACAGCG
>CBJLVJ010000875.1:0-1523 GCA_966426465.1 uncultured bacterium
CCAGCAGTTGTGGCCAACCGCTCCACACCTGTGGGTAGTAGGGAAAAATGTAAGTCAGCGCGACCAGGACGGCTGCCGCGCTGGCCGCCACCAGGTTGCGCCAGGCCGCCACGCCGAGCCCGAACACCGCCAGTGGCGCCAGCAGGCTGAGCCCCAGGCCGAGGTCGTAGGCGCCTGCCGCCGTGTCGACCCAGGGCAGGACCTGCAGCACGCCGCCGAACAGTGCCGCCAGGCCTGGCGGGTACCAGTCCAGTTGGGCCGCGCCGCGGCGGAAGGCGTCACTCGTCTCGACGTGGAACGCGCCGTCGTGCGGCGATAGGGGCGCCTGGACGCCGGCGAACGCGACGCCCAGGCTGACGATCGGAATGACCGCGCCTGCCGTGAGCAGGGCCGCGGCGCCCCGATGCTGACGCAAGAAGCCTGCGCTGGCGCTCAACAAAGCGTCGCGCTCGCGCAGCATCACCAGGACTCCGCACAGACTGCACGCCAGGAGCAGCACGCCCGGGCTCGGTGGCGGGGCGCCCAGCAGGCCGCTCCACGTCGCGACGACGGCCATCACGGCCAGACCCGCCGCGGGCACCAGGCCGAGCGCGATCGCGCCCTTGGCCAGACCGAGCCCTCGCAGGGCGGCGTAGCCGGTGGTCAGGGAGAGCAGGCTGAAGACGATCGCAACGAGCACAGTTTCGTGATCTTCGCAGCGTAGTGTCTCAGAAAGCTGGTTTTGTAACCGTCCTGGCATTAAACACCGGCGCAGATTGAGGATGGCGGGCGCAATGGCTGGAGTAGACTTGGGGGTTCCCTCGGCACCCCCGGTTCCCGTGCACGACAAACTGGACTGGTCGACCTCAGACGACGACGACGCGGTGTACGCGCTCGACCTGTCGCGCGTGGTGGCGATCATTCCTGCCTTCAACGAGGAGCGGAACGTCGGCAGCGTGGTGCTCAGGCTGCGGCACGTGCTCGACAGCGTGATCGTGGTCAACGACGGCTCGCACGATGCGACCGAAGAGGTGGCTCGACTGGCCGGTGCGCAGGTGATCAGTCATCCGACGAATCGCGGCTACGGGGCGGCCATTCGCACGGGCCTGGCGGCGGCCCAGAAGCTGGATCCGCGAGCGGTGGTGCTGATGGACGCCGACGGGCAGCACCGCGTGGAAGATGTGGTCGACCTGGTGCGGCCGATCGTCGAGGACGAAGCCGACGTGGCGGTTGGCTCGCGCTTCGCTGACGATCGGACGCAGGTGCCGCGCATGCGCAAAGTCGCCCAGCACGGTCTGACGTGGCTGTCGAACGTCGGCTCGGGCGTGAAGCTGACCGATTCCCAGAGCGGCATGCGCGCCTTCGGCCCACGCGCCCTGGCTGCCTTGCTGCTCAGCTCAACCTCGATGGCCGCCGCTAGCGAGATGCAGTTCCTGGCCTCCGACGCGCAATTGCGCGTGTGCGAGGTGCCAATCGAAATCCGCTACTTCGGCGAGGTCAAACGCAACCCCATCGGCCAGGGCCTGGACGTGTTGAACGGGATC
>CBJLVJ010000876.1:0-1520 GCA_966426465.1 uncultured bacterium
GACCCACGGTGCCGGCGCCAACCGCACCTCCTGGTACTACGCCGTCCGTGCGCTGAGTCAGCGCTTCCAGGTGCTGGCCTGGGATATGCCCGGGCTGGGCTACTCGACCAAGCCTGGGCATGGCGACTACAGCCTGGAGCGGCATGCCCACGATCTCGAGGCGGTCCTCGGCCTGGCCACCGGCCAGCCGACCCTGCTCGTTGGCCACAGCATGGGCGGCATGGTGCTGCTCACCTTCTGCCGGCTCTTTCCGCAGCACCTGGGCAGCACCGTCAGGGGTCTGGCGCTGGTCGACACCAGCCACACCAACCCTACCCGCACGACCACGGCCAGCGCGTTCGTCAGCGCCATCCAGAAACCCGTGCTGGAGCCGCTCCTGCACCTGACCGTCTGGCTGGCGCCAGTGGCGTGGCTGATGAGTTGGCTCGGGTATCTCAACGGTTCGGCGCACCTGCTCGGGATGGTCTTCGGCTTCGCCGGCAGCCAGACGCGCGGCCAGCTCGACCTCGCCGCGCGTTACAACCCGCTGGCCTGGCCCGGCGTGCAGGCGCACGAGACGCTGGCCATGCTCCGCTATGACGCCACCCGGGTGCTCGGCTCGATCGGCGTCCCCACGCTCGTGCTGACCGGCCACCTGGACCGGCTGATCGTGCCCGAGACGGCGCGCTTCCTGGCCGAGCACGTGCCGCAGGCGCAGCTGACGCGGCTGCAGCCAGCTGGCCACATGGCAGTGTTCGAGCGCCACGACCGGCTGGTCTCCGAGCTGGCGGTGTTCGCGGACGAGCTGCTTGCTCCCGGACGCCCGATCGACAACGAGCGGCGAAAGACGCTCAGGCGGACAGCCTGAGCAGCGGTGCGTTGGCCACCCGCGTCTAAACTAAAACTAGAAGCACGGCGTCAAGCACCAGTGTGGCGGCCGACAAGCGTGTTCGTCGTCGGCACAGGTGCTTCACCACGGTATGGTCACTCAATCACCGGTTCGCCCACGGAGCCTCTGTGCTTCGTCCAACCAGCTCGAGGTAGGAGGCGCTGCACACCGGCGCCGCCGGGGCGTAGCGCCGCGGCAGCTTGAACAGAGCCCACCACCGGGCGGCCGCACGCCGAACAGCATCGGGGAGCCATCTCGGGAGGTCGTCGACAGCTACCTGCGACAGAACTGAAGGGCGGCGGCGGCCAGCGGAATGCCGTACCGATTGCAGACCTGGGCCATACGCTGCGCTCGCCCCAGCAGGTCCGCGCTGGCAGGCCGATACATATAGCGCGGTACCGCTTGCGGCCCCTTGACAAGCAAGCCGCCACCGTACGGCGCGGCATTTACCACCGCGACCCCATGCCGAGCAGCGACGTCAAACAGCGGCTCGGCGCTGCGATCCAGCAGCGTGCAACGGTTGTGAGAGAGCGCGACCTCGAACAGGTCCGTCTCGATGTAGCGCATGATCAGGTCCGTCGGCCCGCTGGCAATGCCCACGTGGTCGATGATGCCCTCCGACTTGAATCCCAAGAGCGCATCGACGGCGCCG
>CBJLVJ010000877.1:0-1520 GCA_966426465.1 uncultured bacterium
CAGCGGCACGCTCGAGGACTACATTCGCTACATCCGCCGCCACCCCGAGGAGTACGACCGGTTAGCCAACAGCTTCCTCATTAAAGTGACCGACTTCTTCCGCGACGCGGACCTGTTCGCCTGCCTTCGCGAACAGGTTTTGCCGGTACTGATCGACGAAGCGCGCCAGCGTGGCAACGAGCTACGCCTGTGGTCGGCGGGCTGCGCCACGGGCGAGGAAGCGTATTCACTCGCCATGATCCTGTTCGAGCTGCTTGGCGAGGACCTGGAGCAGTTCGCGGTACGCGTGTTCGCCACCGACCTCGACGCCGACGCGGTGGCCTTCGCACGGCGTGGTGTCTATCCGAGCTCGGCGCTGAAAGAGGTCTCACCCGAGCTGCGCGACCGGTACTTCATGCCGCTCGATTCCGCCTGGGAGGTGCGCAAACGCCTACGCGGCATGGTCATCTTTGGCCACCACGACCTCGGCCGACGCGCACCGTTTCCGCGCATTGACCTGGTGTTGTGCCGCAACGTGCTGATCTACTTCACGCCCGAGCTGCAGCGTCGGTCGCTGCAATTGTTCGCCTTCGCACTGCGCGAAGGAGGCTATCTCGTGCTCGGCAAAGCCGAAACGAGCTCTCCTCTGCCCGACCAGTTCACACTTGTCAACCCACGCCTCAAGGTCTTCCGCCGACACGGAGAGCGCGTGTTGATCCCGCCCTCGCGCATTCGCGCGGCGGCGCCCGGCCCGGTGCCCACGCTGACCAGCCGTCCGGTGCTGGGCAGTCTCGAGCGTGAGCTGGCACGCACCCGCGCCCGCCAGAGCGGGGTCCCATCGGCGAACGAGCGCGCGGGAGAGATCCTGCTCGATCTGCCCGTCGGCGTCGTCGTGGTCGACCGCAACCACGACGTGCAGATCATCAACGCAGTTGCGCGACGCTTGCTGGGCATCCACAGCCCGGCCCTGGGCGAAGACGTTATCCGCCTTGCGCAACGCGGGTTGCGCGAACCGTTGCGCGATGCGCTGGACGCCGCCGTCAGGGGCACTGTCCAACCCTCGATCCATGAGATCAGCACGCTGCCGGAGCTCCCCGGTGCACCGCGTTATGTCGAGATCTCCTCGTTTCTGGCGCGTGGCCATGCGGATCGCCAGGACGTGGCCGACCTGATCGTGGTGATGATCGTCGACGTTACCGACCGTGAGCGCCTGCAGCGCGAGCAGAGCACGGCGCTGGCGGAAGCCGATGCGCGAGCCACGCAGCTGCAGGCCCTGCTCGACGAGTCCAGACGGACCATACGCGAGCTGTTGGACGCCAACCAGGAGCTGTCGAACGCCAACGTGGGCCTGCGCAGCGCCAACGAGGAGCTGCTGGTCGGTACTGAGGAAGCCCAGGCAGCGATGGAGGAAATCGAGACGCTCAACGAGGAGCAGCAAGCCACCAACGAAGAGCTCGAAACGCTCAACGAAGAGTTGCAGGCGACCGTGGAAGAGCTGAACGCGACCAACGAGGACTTGCAGTCGCGGTCGCAGGAGCTGT